>NZ_JBGFSM010000063.1:0-2003 GCF_041679265.1 Autumnicola aciditolerans | reverse complement strand
TTTTTGTAAATACAAAGTTATTACTTTAAATCAGATTTCAAAATTAATTTTTCTCTGTTTAAGTATTAATGCCAACGGTTTGCGGTTATCGCAAGTTACGGGAGTAGGGACGCGGACTTGTCGGCTCACCGATTTGTTTCTTGATTTCTAAAATTACACTTTTTCTATAATACCCGGAATTTGAGATGAACCGCTGTTAGGCACTGGCTTTTTACTCAGAATCTTTATCACTAGATGAATCATCCGATGTTGAATTCGATTGTGAATTACTCTGATTTTGTAATTCATTTAGCAAATCTTGTGAAGGTTTTTTAAAAGGCATACCTTTTTCTAGGTAATCTCCTCCTTTAAGTTTGTCTTCTTTTAATTTTTTTAAATATTCTTTATCTTTATTTTCCATTTTTATGAATTTTAGTTCCTTCAATCGTTATTGTTCTTTTTGGCTTATTTGAAATTTCTTTGTAATGCTTCATATTTATTAAGCTATAGGAAGTGAGCAGTAAGATTCCTAACGGTAATATTATAACCATACCTAAATTTATTTTTGGAATCCATTCCTCAGAAGTTATTTCTTCTATTCTATTTTCATCAATTTTATCAATTGATTCTGATATCTTTTTAATACTCAAATAGTGGCTAATAAATCCTAATGTTAGGCATATGATGAAGCACATAAGTGCGAGTAAGAATAACCATTCTGCGACAGCATATTTTATTGGAACTATCTCTTTTATGAAAGTTAATGAAATAGCAATAGCTCCACTAGCGATAGTTAAGACTTGTGTGTCAAATTTAGACACGCTGTATCTTAAATCTTCTAACAAATCTTTTTTATATTCTTCTTTTAAACTCATAATTTTCAATAAAGCTTGTGCCTAACGGCTACGGTTAACGCAAGTCACGGGAGTATAGACACGGACTTGTCGGCTAACGGATTTTTATTGGTCTCTAAAATAACAATTTTTAGCATACAACCCGTTATTTGCTGTTAACCGATGTTATGCACTGGAAATATTACCTAAAACATGTGAATTGAAGACAATTTTTTCTGTCTGCATAGAATCGGCGTAATGGTTTTCAGGATCAATAAAGTTCAGCTTTTTAAATTCCGGAATGATTTGCGGTTTTCTTAAACTTTTTTGGAGATAATTATCTTCTTAATCCTGCGTTTGAGTAATCACGTTTTCTCATTATTAAAACCCCAAAACTTAAAATATTTCTTGTGCATAACGGTTACGTTTAACGCAAGTAACGGGATTAGGAACACGTATTTGTCGGCTCGTTGATTTTTAAATTAGTTTCTAAAAATAACAATTTTCAGGATACAACCCGTTATTTGCTGTTAAGCGATGTTGCCTAGAGTAGCGCCACGCCAGAGTAAGCACGAGAGATTGGCCGTTCTGGTCAGTTTGTTTTTTGAAATTTTCTTTTTGTTCTATTATTCCTTTTGACTTTTAATTTTCTAGAATGATAAGGATTTTTCGGCTTGTTGAATTATTCAATTTTTTGGTTCTATTTTTATTTTAAGTTTTTCCGGCTGAGTAGGTGTCAGCGTACTTTTTGAAATTCTTTCCGTTTGAAACTTTCTGTTTTTACACAAGTTTTCTTTTCAAATTCTACGGTAGAGTAGAAGTCGGTTTGATTTTTCTATAATTGAACCAACTCTCTTTAATTGAAAACCTGATTCATTTTCTATTTTCCTGGATTTTTGTATAAAACGAATATTTAAGATTCCGTTGAAAAAACTTCTATCATCCAGAATCTACCTTTTTAAGTTCAAACTTTATAATTCCTTTTTTCCGCTAAATGTGAGCTGGATTTTCAATAAGAAAATGAACAATATTAGCAGGTTAGAATATTTATTTTTGTCGGCGCTATTCTTGGCAACGGTTACGGTTAACGCAAGTCACGGGATTAGGGCCACGGACTTGTCGGCTTAGTTTATTTTTACTTGGTCTCTAAAATAACAATTTTTAGCATACAACCCGTTATTTGCTGTTAAC
>NZ_JBGFSM010000062.1:0-2042 GCF_041679265.1 Autumnicola aciditolerans | reverse complement strand
CAAAAGATTTGGCTTGTGAATAACCGAAAGGTAATTGCTTATTTACAGCCCTACTTCTTTTATACTTAACGTTGGCAAACATTTTAAACAAAGTTAAAACCTAAAAAAGATGAGTAAAAAAATTACATTAAAAAGCAATTTTTCAAATTTCAAAAAAGACTTTAAAGCTGATACAGGTCTTGATGCCGATCAAAACATTGAATTATATATTCAATATTATAATGCTCGGATTTCAGATTATAATCTTCAGATTAATATGGAAATAATGAATGACATTTACGGATTACTAAATAAATAAAAATATGACACTTCAAGATTTAAAAGAGAAAGTCGACAATTATAAAAACTCAATAGAAAAAGTTAGCCAGAATCGAGAATATTGGCAAAATCACACAAAACCTCTTTTAAAGGATACACTAGAAAAAATTAAAGAAACCTATCCCTTAGATTGGAATGTTCAAGTCTTAGATTGGACAAGTAATTCCGAAGGGGTAAATATTACTTTTGGAAAAAAGCCTTCAGGCATTTACGAACAAACAGAAACAAGTTCCAGACACTACGTAAAAAAAGGTGGTACTATTGTGTTTTCCCAAGCAGGTAATGGTGATGTTTTTATAATAATTCTATACCCTAGCATTGAAGAATTAGTTTCTGAAAAAGAACATAAAGTTTTAGGAAAGATTTCTCCAGAAAAGATTACAGAAGAATTAATTATTGAAAATGTTGGAGTTTTTCTTGATGAAATGGCTAAATGGGAAAATTCAAATGAACAGAATTCTCTAGGATATTTTAGAAAGGGATAAAACGTTTGCCAACAACGGCTCATCGCAAATAACGGGTACTTCAGAAAAATTATAATTTTAGAAACCAGGAAAAAAACAAATAAACCGACAACTCCGCATGCCTACTCCCGCAACTTGCGATAGCCGAGACCGTTGGGCACAAGAATTTCTTTAAAATTTTCGTTTTTTCAACTTGAGATTATGCGCTCACTCATGCTCAAAAATTATAAAAAAGCTCCTAGTATTTAATAAAAAATAAAAGCAAAACCTAGAAACGGACTCGCAAAAAAAATTCTCTCAAAACTTCCCCATAGCGCTAGCGGAAAATTACTTTACGCTGACTCATACTCAGCTGAAAAAAGAACGCCGATATTTAAACTTTTTGGGTATCAATTCCAGTGCCCAACATCGGTTAACAGCAAATAACGGGTGGTATGCTAAAAATTGTTATTTTAGAGAGCAGGTAAAAACAAACTAGCCGACAAGTCCGTGTCCCTATTCCCGTGACTTGCGTTAACCGTAGCCGTTGGGGGCAATTGAAAAATGACGAACTTCAAAGACTATAAAATCAGAATCGTTGACGCTCATAATTATCCCGGACAGTTTGTGGCGTCCATTGAGGAGTTCTACAATGTCATAGCTATTATTGACACCAAAGACAAAGCCGAGACTGCATTAAGACCACTGTTCGACAAGGAAATAAAACGACTTCAGGACGCCAACGAGACAATTCCACTTCCCGACTCTGGAAAAGCGAAGGTGACATTTGCAGCAGACGATAAAATTCAAGCTCTTCGACCGCTTGTTGACGACTTTTGGGACAAAATACTTGGGACATCCTACTCGACTTCCTTTGTTTCGGACAACAGCTACTTCAGAGACTGGGAGTTTCATCTACCGGACGGCAAAAAGGACATTATTGCAAAGGTCAAGACGGTTTACAACACCGACATTGAGCCAATCTACGACAGACCAATACACGAAATACTAAGGACAATAAAGAAAAACAATTCATTCATCGGACGACTGAAAAGAATAATAAAATAAAAACAACTGCCCCCAACATCGGCTATAGCAAATGCGGACTGACTACTTAAAAATGAAGATGTTACAACTAAATAACATTCGGTCTGGCGGACAAAGATTCAGTTTCAAAATCCCGCACTTGCCATAGCCCGGGCCGTTGCCACACATTTGAAAAAAACACTATACATATCATTTTTATTTATAGCAATAATTTTGACTTCTTGTCAAAACGAA
>NZ_JBGFSM010000061.1:0-2080 GCF_041679265.1 Autumnicola aciditolerans | reverse complement strand
TTGAAAAAACGAAAACTTTAAAGAAATTCTTGTGCACAACGGTTACGGTTAACGCAAGTCACGGGAATAGGGACACGGACTTGTCGGCTAGTTTGTTTTTACCTGGTCTCTAAAATAACAATTTTTAGCATACAACCCGTTATTTGCTGTTAACCGATGTTGGGCACTGGAATTGATACCCAAAAAGTTTAAATATCGGCGTTCTTTTTTCAGCTGAGTATGAGTCAGCGAAATGCAATTATCCGCTTCCGTTCTGCGAAATTTTGAGAATTCTTTATTAGCAAGGCCGGTTTTAAGGTTTTGCTTTTATTTTTTTATTAAAGGCTAGGAGCTTTTTTTTAAAATTTTTGAGCAAGAGTGAGCACATAATCTCAAGTTGAAAAAACGAAAACTTTAAAGAAGTTCTTGTGTACAACGGTCCCGGTTATCGCCAGTTGGCGGAGTAAGGGACGCGGGATTGTCGGCTTAGGATTGGTTTTTTGGTCAAGTTAATTATTTTCTCGCTAAAGTGCCGCTTATTGGCGATTAACCGTTGTTGGCATTTGTTTTTTTGTCAATTCTGTGATTTTCAAAGACTTCAATTCCAGTTTTCAAAAACCCGATAAGACCAATTCCTAAAACAATTACTCCAAATGAAAGTTCCGTTAGCTTATTATTAGAACTAAAAAAGTATAAAAAGATTCCTAAAATTAGAGTTGAAAAAGTAAGGAAAGTAAGAAGTAGAATCATCAGTTTTCCTTTTTTGGGATTTCTCCATATTCTTTCGGAAAATTTATTTTGTGTTTTGCTTGTATCTTGTAGGGTAGAGAAACTAATTGCAAGACCTAAAAAAATTAAAGTTCTGTTGTAATTTACAATTAGTATATCTGGGTTATTCTTCAAATCTTCTAATCCATTTAAAAAAGGTTTTATTACGAAAAAAGCAGCTAATAGCAATAATGGATATTGCAAATAGCTTATAATTTGAAACGTATTTTTAATGTTCATATATCCCTTTTTTGATATTCTAATTTTTAATTTTTTCGTTAAATTTTGATTTTTTTTAATTCTATTTCTGTTTTGAGTTTTTTAAGGTTTTTAAAATTAATTGGTAGAATAGCAGAAAGAGCAAAAGGAACTGCAAGTAGTGGTGTAAATCCGTCTTGAATTGAGATATAAATAAAAAAACCTAATGATCCAATTAATACTATTGTAAGCATCCAAGTAATTGTTTTTATCGATGTTTGCTTCTTTTTAAGTTCTTCAAAACTTAAATTTGAAAACTCTTGTTGATTCATAAAAAATAGTATTTAGGATAATTGTTTTTACGTAATCTCATCATGAAAAATTAATGCCAACGGTTTGCGGTTATCGCAAGTTGCGGGAGTAGGGACGCAGGATTGTCGGTTTACCGGTTTATTTCTTGGTTTCTAAAATTACACTTTTTCCTCAAATACCCGTAATTTGAGATGAACCGCTGTTGCCACCAGTTCACCAACTACAAATTTCTAGAGCAGGTTCTGTTATTTTTGTGTTTGTTGTTCTTTTGTCGGGCGTGAAATTAGTTTCATATGTTACTGTTTTTCCATTATTTACAAACAAATCAAATTTTAGATTTTCATCAATTTGTTCTTCTCCATATAAATACCATTTCCATAAAATTCTCTCAGCTTCTTTAATTTTGATTGTCTTTTTCTTAATTATTAAGTTTGAGGGTTTATCAATTTTTAGAAGCTCTTTTTCGTCAAAAGTTATTTCTAGTTGATTTAAATATTTATCAAAAGTTACAGTTTGAATTTGATGAAGATTATCCATTGGTTTTCCAAACCATTTTCCCCATATTTTCAAAGTTCCACCTTCAAATTTCAATTGAGAAAATTTTTGCGCAAATTCTTCAGGAGAAATTTTTTGA
The DNA here is from genome assembly GCF_041679265.1 of Autumnicola aciditolerans. NCBI lineage: Bacteria > Pseudomonadati > Bacteroidota > Flavobacteriia > Flavobacteriales > Flavobacteriaceae > Autumnicola > Autumnicola aciditolerans. The sequence goes on along the minus strand of NZ_JBGFSM010000061.1, from coordinate 189 downwards.
ACTTCATCTGTATTTAAAGTTCTATCATTTCTATTTGCCCAAACTGCTATTAGGACTAAAAATAGAATTCCGATAATTATTATTGTCAATAAACTCATCATTGAATTGGTGGCAACGGCTACGGTTAACGCAAGTCACGGGATTAGGGACACGAACTTGTCGGCTTAATTGATTTCTACCTGGTCTCTA
>NZ_JBGFSM010000060.1:0-2137 GCF_041679265.1 Autumnicola aciditolerans | reverse complement strand
TGGTTGGACGTTCAAGTTGGTAATAAGTGGTATACTTTTAAATTGAAATGTGGGGTAGTTCTATATTAATATATACACACGACCTATTGTACACTTGTGGACACCGATTATATCGGCTATCTCACTTTTCTTTTTTCCTGCCTTTAAAAGAGCTCCAATTTGGTATCTTTGCTCTTGACCAAGTTGTTTATATTTTTTCACAAAACAAATTTAGCACTTGGCCAATCACTGGGGGCTAGCCCCCAGTGATTTTTAATTTGAGTTGCACTTATTAGTTGAACTTAGATGATTCTATAAATCAAAAAAGCGAAATAAAGGATAGTAAATTAGAAACAACAACCAAGACAAAGGTTTTTAGTGATAGTTTGAAAATTATCTACAAATATAAAGGAGATACAGTCTTTCAAAAAAGAATCGACCTAAAAGGAACTGCTGATGACAATTATGATAGTAGTCTAAATATGACAACAATTTGGTCAACTGAGGAATTGAAAAAATTGAACTGTAAGGAAAAATTGTATCTGAATCAAAAAAATATAGTTTTCTCCTACTGTATTGAGGATATTCTAAAAACAATTGAAGATGATCTCCAAAACCCTGAAACCGGATCTTTCAAAGTGGAGCAATTAGAGAAATTAAAAAAAGAAGTTTCTGAAATGCGTAAAGGAACTAGAGATAGTTTATCTATAAGATCATATCATTTAAATTTCCGACTTCTTAGAAATGTAAGATTTTCTGCTTATGATAAAAGCACTAAAGCCAAGGCTGATCTGATTAAAATTGGTAAATATAATGTTGAATTTTCTAGTGGAAACCATTCTGGTGGAAGGCACTATTATTTAATTACGAAAGAAGAAGACACGCTAGGAGAGTTTATAATTAGAGATTGGATAACTTAAAAAACTTGCAACAACAACGGTTAATCGCCAATAGACGGCACCGTTAGAAAGAAAATAATTAACTGCCTCGTCCTTAAATAGGTTGACTAAAAATTAAACACTTTTAGCAATCTATGGAAACACAAAACAATGGCTCCTGCCGAAAAAAACAGTATCAAAAAGTAAGTTTCGACATGAAACTTTCGATAATTGATGAAATTGCCAACGGGCAGATCTCCGTCAACCATGCTTCAAATAAGCACAATATTTCCAGAAGCTCTATTGATTATTGGATCAAAAAATTGAGTAATTTTGAGAATAAATCCATGGGCATGAGCAAGAACGATCAGGTCAAAAAACTAAAGCAACGCATAGAGGAACTTGAGTTTGTCAAGGAATTCCAACAAGATGTTATTGCTGATTTTGAGAATATTACAGGAGAGCACCTTTCAAAAAAGTATTTGCCCGAAGCATTAGCAAAAGAGATAGAGAAAAAGCCTTTCAAAATAAAATGGCTCTATCAATGCCTCGGGATAAGCAAACAGGCGTATTACAAAAGGATCAAGGCAAACGATGACAAAGAGAAAAGGGACGCTATAGTTTTGGGGTTGGTGACACAAAAGCGCAAGCTGCACCATAAGGCTGGCACTAGAAAACTGGTCAAGTATATTAAAGATGGACTCATGGAAAACAACGTTAAAATGGGCAGGGACGCACTATTTGACCTGCTAAGGAGCTATGGCATGCTCGTTAAAAAAACCAAGCGGTACCATATCACAACAGACTCCAAACACCTGTTCCATAAATCACCCAACCTGGTAAAGGATCTGGAAATAACCCATAGCGAACAGGTCTTGGTAAGTGATATTACCTACATACAAACGGACCAGGGACACGCGTACCTGGCCCTGGTAACGGATGCCTACTCTAAAAAACTAATGGGCTGGGCACTCGACGATAACATGAAAGCAACACTGGTAGTACAAGCACTTAAAATGGCCATTAAAAACCTAAAGTTCAACTATGAAAATATCATCCATCATTCTGATAGGGGAATTCAATATTGCTGCCCGGAATTCTCTGATTTTGCCAAAGAAAATGGGTTTGTCTTGAGTACGACCCAGCAATATGACCCATACGAAAACGCAGTGGCAGAAAGGATCAATGGCATACTCAAGTATGGGGAGTGTAATTTAAACTCTGTCCTTTTCTTCACTCCTTCGGGGGTACCCCCGAAGGAGTGGTTGCCAAATCGAGCC
>NZ_JBGFSM010000059.1:0-2233 GCF_041679265.1 Autumnicola aciditolerans | reverse complement strand
ATTTTAATACTTGTTAAAATATTTCATATTTATAATTTTTTTAGATATAATTTTCATTCTTAGAAAAATGAAAACGAATCGCTGGATTCAAGGATTCAACGCAACAAAGCGTTAGTTAAAGGTTAGTATTCAAATATAATTTTTTTCGTTCAAGATCCATCATTTCTTGAGGAGTATTATAGCCCAAAATTTTACGTGGTCTGTTATTGAGTTTGTCTTATATAATTTGTAGCTGTTTTGCATTGATATTATTAAAATTTGTTCCCTTTGGGAGGTATCTCCTGATGAGTCCATTTGTATTTTCGTTGGTACCTCTTTCCCAGGAAGAATAGGGGTGGGCAAAGTAAATTTCCATCCCTGTTTTCTGTGTAATGTTTTTATGTTGGGCCATTTCAATTCCGTTGTCGTATGTCATTGTTTTCTTAAAAATCGGATCAAGATTATTTAATGTTTTGGAGAATTTTTTACTGACATGATTGGCTTTTTTGTTCTCTAATTTTACAATCAAGGTATACCTGAACTTTCTTTCCACGATAGTTCCTATAACGCTTTTATGATTAGCTCCAACCATTAAATCACCTTCCCAATGACCACTTTCTTGCCTATCTTGGATATGAGATGGCCTACTGTCAATACTGACCTGATCAATGATTTTACTGCCTTTTCTTTTACGATGTAGCCTTGATTTTCGTCTTTTTGTTCCTCTTACTAAAAGTTTAATGAGTTTCATATTTAACCTTGCCTGGGGCTTCTTATAAATATGTTGATAGATGGCTTCGTGAGAAATAGACATCACCGGATCATTAGGGTAATCCTTTTTGATTCTTCCGGAAATTTGTTCAGGTGTCCACTCTTTCAAAAGACCTTTGTAAACGTAAATGCAAAGTCTTTTATAGGTGCTTATTTTATCCTTATTTCTCTTGTTGAGATAATCATCTTTAGCATTAAAATGAGCCAGATCTGCATTGTATTTTTCCGTGGGTTTGGTTACCCATCTATTGACTTCTCTGGTGATGGTAGATCTGGTTCTACCAAGCTTTTTAGCGATAAAGGATTTGGACTTTTTTTCCTCTAAAAGAGTCTGGATAATCACTCTTTCTTGATGAGTCAATCGCCGGTGTTTTTTTAGTTCCATACAACAAATCTAAAAGTATGATTTGTTGCGTTAAGTTATTGAACCCAGGCTTTAAAGAAATTCTTGTGCACAACGGTTACGGTTATCGCAAGTTGCGGGAGTAGGTACGCGGACTTGTCGGATTAACTATTTTCTTTCCTGGTTTCTAAAATTACACTTTTCGACAATACCCGTTATTTGCGATGAACCGATGTTGTGCTTTCGTTATTTTCCCTTAATTCCTTTTCGATTAAAATTTTTATATCTTTAATTTCTTCATCGAGGTTTTCCCGAAAATCAATCACATCTTGTGTAAATGATAATTTCATACCGAGAAGATTTCTTATTCTTTTATTTTTAAGTAACTGCGAATAATTATTTTTTGATTCGTTGTCAATATTAATATTTGTTACGTTGGATTTTATTAAAATAATGAAATTGACGTCGTTTTCTAATATGTCATCTATACGAATTTGATGTACACTCAATCTGTCGTCAAGAATGTCATCGAGTTTATTTAGACGAAATTCTAATTCTGTAAATTTTTCATTTATATTCTTATTTTTAATTAAGCTCAGTTTTTTAGTGCTTTTCAGATTATTGTATGCGTTGAAAGTTGGCATATCACTTTGTAAATCCCAAACGGCATTTTTAAAAGTAGAATCACTAATTATTTTGGAGTTTTTTTGAGTAGTGTCAGCATCAATTCCAAGAAGTTGTATTAAGTCTTGCTTTAATCTCTTTTCTTCATTAATTAATAATTCAGATTGTATTTTCGATAGTTTTAGATTTTCTAATAAGCTTTCTAAAATGTCTTCTTCCTCAATTGAGTCTTTTCTGTTTTCATTCCAATTATTAATTGATAGAGCAATTAAAATTCCAATGACAACAAGAATAATTTCTCCGATAGCATAAGTCAAATATTTCCCAAATTTATTTTTAATGAGAGTCTTTTGTCGAATTTTCCTAAAGAATTTTATCATTAGAAATTATTTTTCCTAAGATATGATTTTTAGTTATTTACTCAATAAAATAATGAAGCACAACGGTCTCCTTTACTTCGTTCAATAATAAATATACCTTTGAGATGAAGAAGGAGGAGAACTAAAACGGTCTCTA
>NZ_JBGFSM010000058.1:0-2243 GCF_041679265.1 Autumnicola aciditolerans | reverse complement strand
TTCGTTTTGACAAGAAGTCAAAATTATTGCTATAAATAAAAATGATATGTATAGTGTTTTTTTCAAATGTGTGGCAATGGTCTTGTATAACAATCAGTTGCGGATTGATTAAAAACTAAGATAGCTAAAATTACCGACTTTTATGCTTGCGCGGTAGTGTCCGCAGGACACAAAGCCGCAATTGTTGTTATACGGTGTTGCCAACAGTTATTTTTTCAGTTCTTCTAATTTTTTAATTTCCCAATCTTTGTTATCATAAAACTTTTTGTTCTTATCATCCCAATCCGTAAAATTTCCCGAATTCAACGTTTTATGATTTTCTAAAATAACTTTCTTAATTTCTTTTGGTACAATTACTAAAATGTCAAATCTAACCAAATTCTTAAGCTCTAACAGACTTATGTATGAATTCTTGTCAATTATAGATGCGGAATTTAAATCCAAATGTTTTAATTTTTTTAGATTTTCGTAAGCTTTTAAACTTTTGAGCCTCAAATTTTTTGGTGCAAAAGTATCTCCATTAAGAGAAAGTCCAATTAGAGAAGTTATTTGTCCAATTTTTTCATAATTCTTAACTTTAAAAGAGTTTTCAATTCTTAAATGAGTCAGTTCAATTTTTGCAATCGGTGAAATGTCTTTAAGTTGAGTAAATCTTTCAAGTTCTAACCTTTTGATTTTTGTCAGTTTTAAAATTGGATTTAAGTCAGTTGCCTTTGAACTGTCAATTATTAAGTCAGTAAGATTTGGTAATTCACAAAAAATATCAAGAAACTCTTGATTAATTCCACAAGTGATAGAAATCCGCTTTACTTTGTTCAAGTTTGGGATTATTTTAATCCATTCGCCTTTCACTCGTTCTTTTTCTTTTTTTCCAGCAACGTGCCATAGAAAAGATAAACTTGAAATTCGAATGCTTTCAGAGTTTATTTTTGGATTGTCATATTTATGAATATTTTCATATTCATAAATATGCTCAGGTGAAAAAAACTCATCATTTTTATATCGGTCGTTCATAATTGTTGGCAACGTGTTTGTGTATGATTAGTGGCGTGTTTAACCACCTAATTTAGCAAATAAAAAACGAATAGAAAATCCGCGAGGATTTTCGTAAGTAGGCGAGAACTAGCCATTAATTATACACGGTGTTGGGCGTTCGTATTTTTATTTCCCGTTATTTACTATTATTTACTCCCGTTTTGTCCAAAGCCGCTCTTAATCCTTTTGCTAATTTTTCTGCTGATCCCACACCCCAATAATGTAGGAAGAAAATTCTTGGATTTTCGTTTACCATATGATTATGAACGGCAACTACTTCAATGTCGTTTTCAACCAAAGCCTTTATTACTGGTGCTACTTCATCAGTAAGCATTGTAAAATCTCCTGCTACTGCTGCTTTCTCGGGTGTTCCTTGCCAACTTGCCCAAGTGTTGAATCCTAAAAATGTACTTACTGGAGCACCGTGTTCTTTTAATTTCACATCAGGTCTTCCAATAGTAATCTTATACACTCCGTTGTTCATCGTCCCACTATACCCTAAGATGCTATCAATCAATTTGGTGTCAAGACTGTTTTCTACTGCTGACTTTTCTGCGCTGGATGGATTGACCCCCCTAACTTCCGTTACCTTATCAAAAATGGCTTTGACACTTTTAGCTAATTGTTTTTCGCTCCCCATTCCGCCAATATGCATATACATTACATCAGGTTCATTCCTTACAAAATGATTATGAATCGCAGTAATCGTTAGTCCTTGTTTGATTACTTCTTGCTGTACTGGTTTTAAGTCTTTTTCTGTCACCACAATATCGCCCATAAGCATTGGTTGTTCAGATGTTGGTGCAAATGCTACCCAGCTACCCAATCCCATAGGAGGAATAATTTTAAATCCATCAACCGTAACATTTAGGTCATTTTGTGGAACGGTAACTTTAAATTGTCCATTTTGCTCCTTCCCTTCGATTCCAAGTTCCGATTGTAAGGTTTCAATATCTAATGCCCTTAATTCCTTGTTGTTTTCCGAAGGTTTTTCAGCCGATTCTTTTAAACCGTCTTTCTTGGTAGATTGCTCGCAACCAAAAGTAATTAGTGAAAATACTACTAAATAAATCAATGCTTTTTTCATAATTCAGTTTTTTGTTAAGATTTCAGTTTTTTTTATATGACGCCCAACGATTCATATAAAAACAGTGCTGCGGGCAAGCGTGATTTTCCGAAGGAAAATCAGGCGTAGCAAGCAAAGCCTG
>NZ_JBGFSM010000057.1:0-2290 GCF_041679265.1 Autumnicola aciditolerans | reverse complement strand
TAAATTAATACAGGAAGGTGATATTTTGCCTACGTTAGCCGAAGAAATTAATGGAGTTTCTTCATATGGGGAATTGCTGCCAACGGTTACGGTTATCGCAAGTTGCGGGATTAGGGATGCGGACTTGTCGGCTTAACCATTTTCTTTCTTGGTTTCTAAAATTACACATTTTCTACGATACCCGTTATTTGCGATGAACCGATGTTGTGCATAGTGCGTTAGTTGTCTTTTAATTCTAACTTCATTATGTATGTTTTCAAACTAATTCTATCAGTCATTTTAGAAGCATTTTGTAAAGTGCTATCTATTTCTCCTGCTACAATACAACCTTTAATATCTCTATCAGGAAATTGTTCCATTAATAATCCCAAATACATAGAAATTTGTCCGAAAACTTTATAATTCGCAACTCCTGATTTCAATTCAATTACTAATAATCCTCCTTGATTATTTTCTAATAAAATATCAATTCTTTTTCCTTCAATAAGATATTCAATTCCTTCGTTGTTTTCTCCATATATTTTATAATCCGGAAAAAGTTCGTGAATCTGAAGAACCATAGAGTTCTTTAAATCTCTTTCGTAGCTAAAATTATTATTTTCAACACTATATTCTAAATCTAAGTCATCCTGATCTTCGTTCTGAATTGTCTGTTTATCTATAGGATCAGATTTATAATCATTTCGAAAAGTCATATAAAGTTTTGTCGCTTGCTTTAAAGTTGCAGAACCATTTCGGATATTACCATTTATTGGAATTTTATGTTTTGCAGATATGTTTCTTCTTTCGTCTTCAGTAGAGTAAGAAAGTTTTTTTAATAGTGATAATCCATTATCTTTTATAAAATGGTCATCTAAATTTCCTTCGTATCTTTCAACTGTTTTACAATTCGAAATTCGACTTTGAATCGTTCTGGTATCTTGTCCATTTTGGATTAACCAATTTTTAAAACTTTCTTCTTTCATAATTGTATTTTAGTAGCATTATGCACAACGGTCTCGGCTATCGCAAGTTGCGGGAGTAGGGACGCGGAGTTGTCGGCTTAATTGTTTTCTTTCCTGGTTTCTAAAATTACACTTTTTCGGCAATACCCGTTATTTGCGATGAGCCGTTGTTGTTGCGCGTTTTTGATTCTATAAACTTTAATCGATAATTTTTTCTATAGAAAGTTTATCTACTTTTAACCATCTCAAAATATCTTTGGCTAATTTTTTATTCTGTTTTTTAGCGATTTCAAATTCATTCATTAAACCTGATAAATACAATCTTTCATTAACCGTTGTTCCTAAGAAGTCTGATTGATTTTGAATTAATGATTCTATCTTTTTTTGAATTAGTTTGCGATAAACATAATCACAGGCTTCTTTTTCCTGGTCAAATTTGATTACAGAATGTTTTTCACCTTTTTCGATAAAATAAGTTTCATATTCAATTCCAAATTTCCCTTTTTTTATACTTAAAGCTATTTTGTCATTATTGTTTTTTGAGCCAAAAAGTCCGTTTAAATAATACTCATTTTCATCAATTCCACTCTTTTTTAGTTTTTTATTTAAATCAGAAATATTCATTTCGAAAAGTGTTTTTAATAAGTATTATTTGAATTTAATGTATTGAATTATTTTTTTCTATAATCAATTACGAAAATGAATTTTTCTTTGAAAAAATGCGCTACAACGGCTCCGGTTATCGCAAGTTGCGGGAATAGGAACGCGACTTTGTCGGATTAGTTATTTGTATAATTGGTCTCTAAAATAGCAATTTTCAGCTAACTACCCGTTATTTGCGATGAACCGTTGTTATATGCTGGTGCGACACTTCTGAGTGAGAACCTCAGATATGCCGAGGTCGGGAATACACATTCTTTTAAAATAAGAGATATCTCATTTATTACAATTATTGCGCCCGAGTAAGTCCGTTTCTTAATTCTAAGCTTTTTTTGATCTTTTTAGTTCTTAGTAGCTAATTTGATTTTGAGCACCTACCAAAAGCTTCTTTAGCGTAAACTTTCAATAGGACTTTTTTGTTCTTTAGTTATTTAATTTCTTCTAGACGATTTTTCTTAAATTTTGAAGCGAACCTGGATTTTATCAATTATCGATTTACTAAAAGTTCTTAGTTGAAAATTATCAATAGAAGACTTTAAAATTTGAAGTTGTCAGCTTAGCTTTTTTTAGGTTTTTAGTAGCTAAAATCGTTTCGGAGCACTTGCATATAACGGCTACGGTTAACGCAAGTCACGGGATTAGGGACACGAACTTGTCGGCTTAATTGATTTCTACCTGGTCTCTAA
>NZ_JBGFSM010000056.1:0-2391 GCF_041679265.1 Autumnicola aciditolerans | reverse complement strand
GTATGCGGCCCATCAACCACATCTTTTAACTTAGCATAATTCCATTTGCGATTGCCTTCTGGTAAACTTAATTTAGGCTTGCTGTAATTTCTTGTAATTCTGTGGGTAGAGCTTACGGATTTCTTTATGGTTGATGGACATAATATTCTCCAGGGTATATTTAAGCCATTCATATGGATTTACCTCGTGTTTTTTGCAGATGGCAAAGAAGGAATAGATTCCTGCGGCTCTTTCTGCTGCCGAATGAGAACCTGCAAAGAGGTAATTCTTTCTACCGAGAGCCAATGGCCTGATGGCATTCTCCACTAAATTGTTATCGATCTCCAGAATACCATCATAAAGATAGGCACTGAGCTGGTCCCAACGATCCATAGAATACCTGAAGGCTTTTCCGATAGGACTCTTGGGAAGGATCAGCTGATGTTTCATCTGATCGAACATCCATTTTCCAAATTCATTGATAACAGGCAATGCTTTTTCCAGGCGCAGGGATTTACGCTGCTGCGGGCTTAAGTTTTGCTCTCGTGCCTGGGCTTCCACCGCGTAGAGTTTCTGGATAAAGCTCAGTGCTTTTTCAGCGCGCTCCCTGTCATTATCTTTTGCCTTATCAAATTCTCTTCGGGCGTGGGCCCAGCAGTTCAGGTGGGTAACCCCTTCACGCTTGCCGATTTTATCATACGCGGCATAGCCATCACTTTGAAGGTAGCCTTTAAACCCGGCCAATACATGATCGGCAGCCTCACGGCTACGCCCGGGCTGATAATCAAAGAGTACGGTACCATCTATGGGACAATGATGTACCCAATAATAACCTTGATGTGTTTTTCCTTTTTTAGCAGGATCCATCACCTTTATGGGGGTTTCATCACTTTGGAGGTAACCTTTGGAGCGAATATCCTCCAGCAGGTGCTGATAAAGGATATCGATGATTTTAAGGCTTTGCCTGGTCCAGCCTTCCAGGGTGGAGGATGCTATAGGGATCTCTGCCCGTTTAAAGCGCTGGAGCTGCCGGTAAAGCGGAAGGTGGTCCTGGTACTTATCGATTAAAATCGAAGCCAGGAGTCCGGCTCCCGGAACTCCTTTTTCAATCACCCGCTCGGGAAGTTTCCCGATGATCACTCCCTCTTTATTTTTAGGAGCATACTTATAGCGGATATAGCGTTTGATATAATATTTAGCAGGCTCGTATTCCAGTTCATCGGTCACTTCCTTACCGATACAAACCATATCGGTAAGATCCTCTTCAGGATAGATCTCGATCTCTTTTACCTCAAGATGCTCCGGAAGGGCCATTCTTCCTTTGTGGTTGGAAGTTTTTTTGCGACGCTGGTCACTGAGCTTTTCTTTTAACCCGGATTCTTGTGCTGCTGCCTTTTGGGGTTCCATCTCAAAGGGAAGGCTCATCTGGTTTTTATCCCCTTCGAAACGCTCCCTTTTTTGACCAAAGGCCAGGCGTTTGTAATACTCCACCTGGAATTTCAGGTCAGCAATCTTATGCTGTGCTTTTTCAACTTCCTGTTCCCTTTTAGAAACACTTTTTTCAGCTTTTTCCCTCTTTTTCGTCTCCTTCTTCAGGAGGGTTAAAAGCTGATCTTTAGTAAGGTTTTCTAAGGGTTCTTGCATGGGTTAAAGATACAAAACCAGCCCTGTTAAACCTACCGTGAACCCCTGTTTTTACTGATAAAACACCATTATTTTCTAGCGGGAATAGCGCAGTTTCTGAACACTTTTTTCAACCGTAATACCCGCTATCATCAGTACCAATTGCGGCCAGGTAAAATGCGTCTGATCTTCTTTAATTACAGGCGGAGTGAAGCTTCCCCGCTCCAGACGTTTGTAGTATAAAACAAAGCCGCCCCGCTCCCAGTGAAGCAGCTTGAGATGGGTACGATTACGGTTAAGAAAAACGAACACATCACCGCTGGTAGGCTCCCGGTTTAGCTCATTTTTCACCAGACCGCTCAGGCCATTAAATGATTTTCGCATATCACAAGGCTTACGATAAAAGTGATAATTATGGGAGGAACCTAAGGAGAACATTAATACAACTTGACTAACCGGGCAATAAGTCCCAGGTCCGCAGCCTTCATTTGGAGTTTGACCCCATTGGGATAAATAAGTTCCAGCTCAAGAGCTGACGAGTTTGATCCCGTAGTTACTTCTACAAATCCCCCTGGCTGATCTTCCTCTTTCTTCTTACGGATCCAGTAACAAAAAGTGGAAGGACTGATCCCTTTTTCCTGGCTAAAGGCTTTTGCCGAAAGACCGCTATTACGATATTCATTAACCAAAGTGTACATTTCTTCCTGTTTGCTCATAATAAATATTATTTTAGAGCAAAGCTACCGGTCGAAAGTCAGCTAATCAAGATGCAGTTGGTGGGGTGGATAC
>NZ_JBGFSM010000055.1:0-2520 GCF_041679265.1 Autumnicola aciditolerans | reverse complement strand
TGTATATATTAATATAGAACTACCCCACATTTCAATTTAAAAGTATACCACTTATTACCAACTTGAACGTCCAACCAGAGACGTTCGGAAAATGATAAGCATGTATACGAAACAGGAAATAATTTTAAAGAGTCATCGTGAAGGCAAAAGCCAACGATTAATAAGCAAGGAGCTTGGGATCAGTAGAAAAACGGTAAAAAAATACATTACTGAATTTGAAGCTCGATTACAGTCAGGGTCGCCTCCTCAAGAGGCCATTACTAAGTATTTGTCAAATCCACCGGTCTACCATCGGGAGAAACGTGAAAAATTAAAGCTCACTGTAGAAGTACAGCAGGCTATCGATGAGCTGCTGGCAGCCAATGAAGAGAAAAGGCTGCAAGGACTTCGAAAGCAATTGCTTAAAAAATGTGATATTCATAGCCTATTACAAGAGCAAGGTATTGATATTGGCTACACTACCGTCTGCAATTACATCAAAGAAAAACAAGGGAAGACAGCGCTCAAAGAAGCTTATATACGACAGGATTATATCCCGGGAGCGGTCTGTGAATTTGATTGGGGAGAAATCAAGCTTTATATAGCGGGGAAACTAACTCGCTTCCAGCTGGCTGTTTTTACAGCTGCTTACAGTAATTATCGTTACGCTGAAATTTATCAACGTCAGGATACCCTGGCCTTTATGGAATCCCACGTAAGTTTTTTCGAACACTTGCAAGGCGTCTATAAGGAAATGGTCTATGATAATATGCGGGTAGCGGTATCCAAATTCATAGGGCCCCACGAAAAGGAACCCACACGCGCCCTGTTGCAACTGCGTGGGCACTATCATTTTAGCCATCGTTTTTGCAATAGCTATCGCGGTAATGAAAAGGGTCATGTGGAACGCAGCGTGGAATATATCCGGCGTAAGAGCTTTGCAGTGAAATGCCACTTTACGGATGTGGAAGAGGCTACAGCCTGGCTCCATACTAAAATAGCAGCCCTTAATAATACCAGGCAAAAACTCACCGGAAAGACGGCCAATGAACTACTTGGTGAGGAAAGGACCGCTCTGCTAGTGCTCCCCAACAAACTACTCTGCTCAGACCAGATTCAGCTTAGAGTAGATAAATACGCTACGGTAAGCTACAAAACCAACCGGTACTCGGTACCTGATCATTTAGTAGGTGAATTTGTTCAGGTTAAAATTATGAGCCATGAGCTATGGTTTTACCATAACGATTACAAAGTGGCAACTCACCACCGAAGTTATAACCTACACGATTGGATTATTAAAATCGATCACTACCTCGATACTTTTAAACGTAAACCTGGCGCCCTGGCAGGGAGTATGGCCCTGGCAAGCTCCAGGTATTTAAAAGAGCTCTATGAAGACCATTTTATGGGAGAGCCCCGTAACTTTATTGAGCTACTGGATTATTGCCGGCAACATGCCATCACGGATGAAAAGCTAGCACAAGCAGTAATCCAGCTTACTGGTAGCCCGGTAAAGCAACTGACCACGGAAAAAATAAAAGCCCTCTTAGGAAACAAGCAGGATTATTTTGAACCCCTTAAGTGGACCCAAACTACGGCGATGGCTAAATCACAACTTCAACAATTATCGACATTAATAAATTAAGAACATTATGGATAAAACGATCAACGAGCGCATTGTGAGCTATAGTAAAGAATTACGACTTCCCATATTTAGAAGGGATTTTATGGTGTTGGCAAAGGAGGCAGCCAAGCAGCGCCTGGACTATGAAAACTTCCTTTTACAACTTATGGAGCGGGAATATGAAGGACGCTTAGAAAACCGTAAGAAATCCCATATCCGCCAAGCCAACTTCCCATCAAAAATGTATTTAAATGATTTAAAACGTGACCAATTACCGCCCAGTGCGATGGAGAAACTTCCTTTACTGGAACGTCTTGATTTTATAGAATCTGGACAGAATATAGTATTGGCCGGGAATCCTGGTACCGGTAAAACCCATATAGCTATAGGTCTTGGCCTGAAGGCCTGTTTGCAGGGCTATAAAGTATTATTTACCACGGTACATAAACTATTAACACAAATACGGGAATCGCACTCCCAGCGTAACTTAAAAGTAATAGAGGCACGCTTCGAGAAGTATGATCTGGTCATCTGTGATGAATTTGGCTATATCTCCTTTGATAAGGAAGGATCCGAATTACTGTTCAACCATCTCTCTTTACGAGCCGGACGTAAATCAACCATAATTACTACGAATCTCGGCTTTGAACGTTGGGAAGAGATCTTCGGTGACCCAGTTTTAACAGCTGCCTTAGTTGATAGGCTAACCCATAAAGCACATCTTATAAATATGAACGGAGAATCTTACCGCCTAAAAGAAACCAAACAAATGATGAACAAATGAAAAACCGAAGAAATGCTACCCGGGCGCCGCCGGTATTCCTGTTCCCCAGGGAACAGGGATACCGTTGTTAATTAATTTAAAATGGTATACTTTTGAAATGAAATAGTGGTATACTTTTCAGTTGAAATAAACA
>NZ_JBGFSM010000054.1:0-2531 GCF_041679265.1 Autumnicola aciditolerans | reverse complement strand
AATTTTTGAGCATGAGTAAGCACATAATCTTAAGTTAAAAAAACGGAAACTTTAAATAAGTTCTTGTTTACAACGGTCTTGGTTAAGGCAAGTAGCGTGGAGTAGGGACGCGTTCTTGTCGGCTTTGTTGTTTTTTAATTGGTCTCTAAAATAACACTTTTCACCGGAATGCCCGCTATTTGCGCTTAACCGATGTTGCCTGCAGTACATTATAGTTCGTACAGATTATTATAAACGTCTTCTAATAGGAACACGCGATCAAATTTACTTTTATAATCGAAATCTTTGAAATTTAAGATGTATGAGCTATCATTTCCTGATGCAATCACCATTAACAACCAATGTTCAGTATCTAAATTCTCTTTGTATTTTTCTATTTTATCTTCTTTTTTAAGAATCGCAGATTTTAAAATTTCTTCATTAAGATCTTTTTGCCAATGGAACCCAAAATTGACATTTATCGATATTTGAGTGTGAGGCATTTCCCATATTTCTTCAATAATTGGATTTTCTATCAATATTTTTTTTTCAATATAGTTTTCCACAACTTCTTTAATAATATCAATTAATTCTCTTTTTTGATTTGTCTGAAAACTTAAATAAGGTTTCAAATAGCAATTAGCTAGAAAATTTGGTAGTTGATTTTCATTAATTATTTCCTGCTCCGCTTTGAGAAATAATTCCTCAAAAAAACCTTCTTTATTTTTACTTGATTGATTTAAAATAACCTCGTGTTCAAGTCCTATTTTTCTATTTTTTTGGTTTAATAAAAAATCTGGTTGTTCTCTTAATTCCAAAATTTCAACATCTTGATTAAGTAACATTAGAAACTTGCCAGTATGACATAATTCTAAAATTTTCTGCTGATATTTAATTCTATCAGTCAATAAATCTTCTAAGAATGGATTTATTAATTCTCCTAGATATTTGAGATTTTCAGAAAAACTTTTGTTGTTATCTAGAATTTTCATTGGTATTGCTGGCAACGGTTTCGGTTATCGCCAGTTGGCGGAGTAAGAAACGCGGATTTGTCGGCTTAGTATTAATTAGTTGGTCAAATTAATTATTTTCTTTCTAACGCTGCCGCTTATTGGCGATTAACCGTTGTTGTGCGCTGGCATTGCATAAACAATTATCTTATAGAATTTCTTATGATTTTTGGTATTGCTATTCTGATTTTAGCATTTTAGGCACTTGATCATAATATTCTTGGGTTAAGACTTCTGTCCATTCTGTTGGTTGTTCACCACCATAGAATGCTAAATATGTCACATCGCTATCTTTTGTGGATGAGTGCCAATGCTCTGTATCTTTCTCACATCTAATTACATCTCCCTCTTTTAGAATTATAGGTTTTTCACCTCTTTCTTGATAATAGGCTTCACCATCTACAATAACTAATACCTGTACAGAACCGTGTTTATGCCAATCTAAAGTTGAGTTAGCTTTGAATGTTGCTTTTGTAATATTGTAACCTAGTTCTTCATCATCGTGAATTATTGGATTTAACCAAGCTTCTCCAATGTAATGCGTATTTGGAGCTTTAGTTCCTTCAGTTTTATAGGAAGACACATTATAATCAGAACTTTGAGCAACTAGAAATAATGGAGCGAAAAATATCAGGGTAAGAATTGAATATTTCATAATCTTCTTTTTTTTATTTATTACTTTCTTTAATCATTCTTCGTCAATGCTTGCGCACAACGGTCCCGGTTAACGACAAGTGGCGCGGAATTATGGATGCGGGTTTGTCGGCTTACGGTTTGGTTTGTTATGGAAACTAATTTAGTTCTTTTCTCTGAAACTCGCCATTTGCGGTAACCGTTGTTGCCTCGCGTTTTGTTATTTTTTTGTCATAATCAACATTCCATAGGAATATTCTCCTTTAGGAAGTCTATTCAAAAAAGTTGAAAAAACATTTTCTAAATCATATTTATCATTAATGATTTTGTAGATTTTTCGTGCCTTTAGAACTTCACCTGGTACTTCCACTTTATTCTGTTTGTAATAATAGTCAGAATTTAATTCCCAATATGATGCTACATTTCTTTTATCAGATTCTTGAAAGGAAAATCTTATAGTTGTTCCATCCAATCCTGAAATACAATTTTCAATTTTATAGCAGTCAATTAAAGATTCAAATCCGTTTTTCTCCAAATTGATCATTAATTCCTTTACTTCTTTGTTCGGAATTTTAATCTTCTGGATTATAGAATCATTTGTTCTTTTATGTCTTTTTTGTTTCCAAACTTTATTAATTAGAAATCCATAATATTGATCATAATCAGTCTTGAATAGTTGAATTTTTTGATAGTTATCTATTTCAATTTTATAGATTTTTTCTAAATCAGATCTTTCTTTAGTTTCTGAATTAATCTTTACCTGTGCAGAAACTGTTTGAACTAAAAGTCCGATAATTAATGATATGTAATAAACTTTCTTCAAAATGCGTGGCAACGGTTACGGTTAACGCAAGTCACGGGAATAGGGACACGGACTTGTCGGCTAGTTTGTTTTTACCTGGTCTCTAA
>NZ_JBGFSM010000053.1:0-2590 GCF_041679265.1 Autumnicola aciditolerans | reverse complement strand
TGGATATTCAGGACTAAGCTGACCCCTCTGAAGTCCACCTTTTAGGTATCTGTCATTCCGGCGGATGCTGACCCCTTTAGAAAATAAAAAATAGCTGACTGGGAAAATTATTCCGGAGCATGCTGACCCCTTCGAATATTATTCAGGAGCATGCTGACCCCCAGCTTTTTGTATTGGTTTTGGTTTATTTGATGGATTCATCAAAAGATAAGTAATGGCCGGAAAACCAAAACGAATGAGTCAAGTAAAACAAATACTCCGTATGCATAAGCAGGGCAAGGGCATAAAAACCATCGCCAGGACCCTCTCGATCAGCAAGAACACTGTAAAAGGATATGTAAAGAAGGCACGGGCATCAACCCTCTCCATTGAAGCGCTGCTAAATTTGGAAGACCCGGTACTGGAAGGGAAATTATGGCCTGGCAACCCGGCCTACAAAGACGAGCGTTACGAGCAACTTAAGACGCAACTGGAATACTACAGCAAAGAACTTAAAAAGGTTGGGGTTACCCGGCAGTTGCTCTGGGAAGAGTATAAAACAGGAAACCATCATTTTTATAGCTATGGCCAGTTCTGCTGGCACCTCCAGCAATACCTGCGCAGCGGGAAACCCTCCATGGTTTTGGACCACAAGCCCGGTGATAAACTTTATGTGGACTACGCCGGAAAGGCTTTATCTTATATTGATAGAGATACCGGGGAAGAGATAGAAGTTCAGGTGTTTGTTGCCTGTCTGCCGTATTCCGATTACTGCTTTGCCCTGGCCGTGCCCAGCCAGAGGCTGGAAGATTTTATCTATGCCCTGAGCTGTTGTTTAAAAGATCTTGGCGGGGTTCCCCAGACTCTGGTACCGGACAACCTGAAGGCAGCCGTGATAAAGGCCAATCCTTACGAGCCTGACCTTAACCGTGCCCTGGAAGACTTTGCCAACCATTATGGCACTTCGGTCACCCCGGCACGTCCCAGAAAGCCCCAGGACAAATCTTTGGTAGAGAACCAGGTGAAGCTGATCTACAACCGGGTATATGCCAAATTACGCAAGCTCACTTTCTTCGACCTTCCTTCTTTGAACAAAGCCATTGCCCAAAAAGTCAGGGAATATAACCAAACCCGTATGCAACAGAAAGATTACTGCAGGCAAGAAAAGTTCCTGGCCGATGAAAAACATACCCTGCAGCCGTTACCGGAAACAGCCTTCGAGATCAAATACTATAGGGAACATAAAGTGGCCAAAAACAATCACATTTACCTGGGCATGGACAAACACTATTACAGTGTGCCCTATACGTATATCGGGATAAAGGTAAAGGTAGTCTATACCCGGTCGCTGGTTAGGATTTATCACAAAGCAGGCCTTATTGCCAACCACCCCAGGAACCTTAAAAAGGGAGGATATACCACGCGGAAGGAACACCTGTGTTCCCACCACCAGTATTATAAAGAGCGTAGCCCCACCTATTACCTGCAACGCGGGTATAACCACTCTGAAGAACTTTACCGGTACATGGAGGCTTTGTTCAAGCAGGATAAATATCCCGAGCAGCTTTACAAAACCTGTGACGGCATATTGAACCTCTCCCGGAAAACTAATCGTGAGATTTTTATTAAAGCCTGCGCAATTGCCCTGGACCACGGACAGTATTCTTACCGGTTCTTAAAGCAGGTCCTGGAGAACCGGATGACCGACTATCAGGAGGAACCACAGGTAAAATCCCTGCCTGCCCATGGGAATATCCGTGGGGCTTCTTCATATAAATAAGTAACTATTTAAAATCAAATATCATATGAACACCATTGAAAACCAATTATCCCAACTTCGACTTCACGGCATGTACAGTAGCTGGAAAGCCATGGTAGAAACCCGCCAACACCACGAGCTATCCTTTGGGGAAGGCTTGGAAGTATTATTGCAAGCCGAAGCAGAAGAGCGCACCCACCGGCGCTTTGAACGCCTGAAGAAAAGTGCCCAGTTTCGCTACCAGGCCACCATAGAAGAACTCAACCTGGAAACCTCCAGGGGAATCAACAAGAATCAGATCACTGAGCTGGCTACCGGCGGATATCTGGAAAAAGGGGAATCGGTATTAATTACCGGGGCCACGGGCTGCGGAAAAAGCTTCCTTGCCTCGGCCTTAGGACACCAGGCCTGTAGCCAGGGCAATAAGGTGCTTTACTTCAATACCCAAAAATTACTGATGAAGACCAAAATGACCCGTATTGATGGAAGCTTCCTGAAATTCTTTGATAAACTGGCAAAAGCCCATTTACTCATCCTGGATGATTTTGGGTTGGCCCATCTGGACAAAAAACAACAAATGGATCTGATGGAAATTATTGAAGACAGGCACGGAAAATCATCAACCATTATAGCCAGCCAATTACCGGTGGGAAGCTGGTATGATATTATCGGAGAAGCCACCATTGCCGACGCTATTTTAGACCGATTGGTACACACTTCCCACCGAATAGAACTTAAAGGAGAAAGTCTTAGAAAAAAACTGTAATATTGTCATTAACTTATCTTTTTGACCAAAATCTCTAGAGGGGTCAGTATGGCCTGAATGGGGGGTCAGCATCACCTGAATATCCA
>NZ_JBGFSM010000052.1:0-2628 GCF_041679265.1 Autumnicola aciditolerans | reverse complement strand
TTTTTGTAAATACAAAGTTATTACTTTAAATCAGATTTCAAAATTAATTTTTCTCTGTTTAAGTATTAATGCCAACGTGCTCGTATAACGACAAGTGGCGTGGAATTATGAAAGCGGTTTTGTCGGCTTATAGATTTTGTTTGTTTTGAAACTTAATTTAGTTCTTTTCTCTGAAACCCGCCATTTGCGGTATACGTTGTTAGGCTGCGTTATTTTCTAACGGTTTTATGTTATTGAATTCTTCCTCCTTTAAAGATTTTTCTTCTTCTAAATCATAATCATCTTGTAATCCCAGCCAAAATTTTGCTGTGGTTCCAAAATATTTTGAAAGTCGAAGAGCAGTGTCAGCAGTAATTCTTCTTTTCTTTTTTATGATTTCACTTATTCTTGTCTGTGGAATAAATGTTTCTTTAGAAAGTCGGCATGCAGTAATTTCCATTGGATCTAAAAATTCTTCTTTTAAGATTTCTCCAGGATGTATATTTTCTAACTTTTTCATTTTTTTATCTTTTTAAAATTAATGGTAATCAACAATTTGAACTTCAAAAGCATTGTCATTTTCCCATTTGAATATTATTCTCCATTGCTTATTAATTCTAATGCTATGAAAACCTTCTAAATTTCCACTCAACTTTTCTAAATGATTTGCTGGAGGAATTCTTAAGTCATTTATATTTTGAGCATTATTTATCATTCTCAGTTTTCTTCTTGCTACATTTTGAATATTAGCAGGAAGCTTTCTCGATTGGGTTCCGTTCCAAATTTTGTCAGCTTCTTTGTCTGCAAATGTTTTAATCACAAATAATTTTGTTTTACGTTACTAACGTCAAAGATAAGTAAAAAATTAGAAGTTCCAAGCGCGAAAAAATTATGCTGCCTAACGGTTACGGTTAACGCAAGTCACGGGAGTAGGGACACGAACTTGTCGGCTTAATTGATTTCTACCAGGTCTCTAAAATACCAATTTTCAGTATACCACCCGTTATTTGCTGTTAACCGATGTTGCACACTGAAAATTTCCCCAAAACTGGTAAAAAAGAAAATCAATTTTTAGATCGGAGTGAGAGTCAGCGTAATGGTTTTAAGGATCAGTGAGTGTCAGATTATTATTTATTCAGAATGATTTGCCGCCATATTTAACTTTTTTAGCCATCATTAACTTCTTAATCCAGCGTTTGAGTGATCACGTTTTTTCATCATTAAAAACGGAATCTCTATAAATTTATTGTGTGCAACGGTCCCGATTAACGCAAGTTGCGGAAATAAGGACGCGGATTAGTCGGCTTATAAATCAAATAATTGATCTCTGAAATAACCATTTTCAACAAACTACCCGCTATTTGCGATGAACCGTTGTTGTGAAAAGTGGTGCTTTTTGAAAACATTTTTTTAAAATTTTAATCTATTGAGAACTTCATGTTTAGAAAAAATCTATGAATTTTCATATAAATATAAGGAGCTTCACATTCAGTTATTAAACAACTTATTGCTACTTTATTTAAAAACCTGCATGCAGGTTTTTAAGAATGAGTTTTGTTTTAACAGATTAAAAAAATTCTATTTTAGTAGCTGTATGGGATTTCAATAGTAAGGTTTATTTTTCCTTGAGCATTTGAAGGTAATAACATTATTTGAAATTCACCTCCATAAAAATCATAAAACAGCTTCCCTGGAATACTATCATTGGAAAATTCTGCCACAGGATAACCCTCACTTCTTTGTAATTTGATTTTTCCGGAAAATTTTCCTTCGATATATATATTTACGTTATTAACAGTTTTATTTTCAGGGGATTTTAAAGAAAAAAATTGTTTATGATCAAAATTATTTATTTCCCAACTCTCTTTTTTCTCACCTGAACATGAAAATTGTGAAAATAATATGATACCGACAATTATAGTTATTAGATATTTCATTATTCACTAGTGTTTTTTAATACAGATATATAAGGAATTATCGTTCCATTTGAATTAGTTGGATTTATGTATTTAGTTTCTCCTTCATCCACAGCAAACTTAACTTTCATCATTAACATGAAAATTGATTGAGTACCAATATTTCTACCAATTTGATTGTTGTGTAAATCCATACTTTTTTCGAGTTGGGGGTTCGCCGGTTCACCAATATTTGGGACTTCATGAGCATTTGTCAATTGCTCCATTAAATTTTCTCCTAATTTTGCTGCACCAAGTGCATTCCATAGAGTATGTCTGTAAGCATCCCCTTTACCATTATATTGCACTTTTATAGAATTTTCATAGTAAATCTGAGCATATTCGCGTGCTAAATAAGCGCTATGCAAATAATCTAGTTGTTGAAATCTTGAAAGATTATCGAAAATGGCTATTTCGGCATTTTTCATCTGAGATTTATAATCTTGTTCAAAATCTAAAATTACGGAAGTCTCTGAGTGAAAATCGTAGTTATTTAAATGCTCAACCCAATCAACTGTACCACCTTGCATTAATATATTAGTAGCTTCAAGTCCAAAAGCCCTAGCTTGTGGCGTAAAACCATTATCTCTAATAAAATTATAAATTGGGGAGACTACATACAAAGGCTGGTTTTCAACCCAATTTTTTAATGTAGAATTATCATCTAACTGTAAAGTCGTAATGAGTTTATCAT
>NZ_JBGFSM010000051.1:0-2634 GCF_041679265.1 Autumnicola aciditolerans | reverse complement strand
GGTTATCGCCAGTTGGCGGAGTAAGGGACGCGGATTTGTCGGCTTAGTATTGGTTTGTTGGTCAAGTTAATTATTTTTTTACTAACGGTGCCGCTTATTGGCGATGAACCGTTGTTGGCAGCTGCCTATTGTGTAATTATTTTATTTATCTGTTTTCAAGTAATTCGTGTACAATAGGTTGACAATTGTAAAGCGGAATAGTTTTTTGTTCTCTTGAATAATCAGATAAAATTGTACTTGAATATTCTGTTAGAATACCTGGTAATTTTCCAAAAAACAATTCAATAACCTTACTTGATAATGGAATAGCTTTAATTAAATTTTCTTTGAGGTTTAAAACCCGTCTATTTTTATTGTAAAGCTCTTTCCCTGCCAATTCAATTGAGTGAATTGTTTTCTCAGTAAGATTACTATTTAATTCTATTTCTTTTTGCGCGTCGGAGTAGTTCTTGAATTCTCGTCCATTTAAAACATCAATTAATCGCTCTACTTCTTTTTTTGGTAAATCATATTCCAAAATTGGTAAAGTTGCACTTTTACTTTGTATTGAAGAGAATAGTATATCTAAAGGAAATTTTAGTTCTGGAGGTAGTAAAGCTCTATCAATTTTCTCAATTGGAGAAAATGTCAATATAGAAGATTTATGTTTTAAAGCATAAAAAAGCGTTCCAATTTGATTCGAAACATTTTCAGATGTATTTCTCTGGTCTTTGTTATCTGTATCTAATTGATAGTTATTAAATATTTTCCTAACCATATTAATGCAGTCTGCCCAAGGTCCTAGAAACTCGGTTCGATCAATATGAGTTATCAATTTGGTATTTGAACTTTCAAATTTTTCTGAGGACTCAATTTTGTCAACACCCGCCATTATTAGAGAAGAAAATAATATATGAGGAACATCAATTTTTGTCTTTGAATTTTTAATCGATGTTTCGTTTAATAGATAATTTAAAGCTGTCAGATATGCATCCTCATAAGGAGTCAGAATTAATTTTCTTGCCATTATATACTTGTTATAGGTTGCTGCCAACGGTCCCGTATATTCGTCAGTTGTGGTATTCTGGAAACGGATTAGTCCGATTTGTTTTTCTTTCTTAGATTCTAAAAATACTATTTTAATTGAAATGGCCACAATTGCGAATATGCGTTGTTGGCAGCTGTTTTAAATGAGCAAATTATGATAGGAATTTGGACAAATTGAAAGCTTATCTTTTCCGTTATTTTTAAAACTTTCTCTGATTTTATTTTCTTTAGTAACAAAAGTTGTGTTTCTCCCTTTTAAATTTTCAAATTCTACTGCAAAAATGAATTGCATATCATAGAAACTATTCCAACGTTTCTTTGGATCTGTTGAAGGATTATAGAAATATTGCTTTTTCTCTACCGAAACAATCTTTTCAACAATTTTCTTAACGAAAAAATCTATAGCTACCTTAAAATCCCGGTTGAGAAACTTTTTTTCAAAGTCATCTTTGGATAAGTTTAAATGAGTTGAATTCGTTTGATTCATTGCCAACTTTACCAATGATAAACCTGTTAGTTTATTAATATCTCTATTAGAAACTAATTCATTAAATTCTGTTTTTAACTCAGGATTTTCCTCAAAAATATTCCAATTAACTTTTCCTTCATTATCTAAAGAAGTTAAATAGAAATTTTCAATACTCTTTATTATTTCAGTTCTTTCCTCTTCTTTTATGGTAATAATTTGGTTTATTTCTTCTCTGTACTCATTTAAGCTATTAACATTTTCTAAACTAGAAATTTCTCTGGATAAGGTTAAAACGTTATTATTAAAGATAAAGCTTTTAGAAGTTGTATTATAAAAATAAATGGTCAATAAATCATAAAATGTTGGAGCAATGCAATACCTTGAATCCCCGTTATCACAATGTTTGACTAGATATTTTAACGCCTTGAAACATTCGTTAGATGTAGAATTATTATCATTTAAATGATTTATCAGCTCAATAGCGGCTACGATAGGAAAAACCACTTTAAAGCCTTTTTTTAATTCTATTTCCTTTTGTTTTTCTAGTTCCGTATTGATTTCTGAAGTTTCTTTACGAAAAACAGAATTCCTATAAAAATTGGTGTCAAATAAAAATTGGTGCATTTTTTAAATACTGTAATATTTATGATAAATACCATTATGTGGGATTGTTCTTTTAATCCATTCACCGCTATAACTCAGTTCTATTAAAACTTTTGCATGATTACTTGCTCTACAGTCTAATATAAAAAATTGTCCGTTTCCTTTATTGGTCTGTAATTCGCTTATATTTTTAATTTCATATATAGATTTATTTGGGCCATCTGAAGAATATGTAAGAATAATTACCTGTCCTATATTTAAATCAATTGTTATATAGGAATTATATTTTAAAATTTTGCTTTCAGCGTTAGAAATTGGTCCTGCAGGGGCAAAGTACTTTATACGGTTGTACTCAAAATAATAAGGCTCAGTTTCTTCTTGTGTGAAAGCCTTTAAACTAAAAATAAATATGATTACCAGTCCAATAAAAATTTTCTTCTTACCCATTATTGATGTTTTAAAATTCTGACTAACGTCAAATTAGTTGGTTGGTGCCAGGGTTGGTAAAAACCCCAGATCTTCTGGTTTGAGTTCCA
>NZ_JBGFSM010000050.1:0-2675 GCF_041679265.1 Autumnicola aciditolerans | reverse complement strand
TAGAAACCAGGAAAAAAAATGGTTAATCCGACAAATCCTCGTCCCTACTCCCGCAACTTGCGATAACCGGAACCGTTAGCAACAATTTTAAAAAAAATTCTAAATTTGAACATGGCAATACCTGAAGCACAATTACAAACTTGGTCAAATCAAGGAGCTACCATAACTTCAACCAGTACTTATAATTCTATTAAAGCTTGTATTGATAATAATAATTGGAATGAAGAAGTGAGGTTCAATATTTATTTACAAGGTTCATATAGAAACTTTACAAATATTCGTGGCGATAGTGATGTAGATGTAGTTGTTGAATTTAGTTCTGTTTTTTATTCAAATAAATATGAATTACCGAGCGAACAATTAAATGAATTCAATCAATATTACTCAGATGGAAAATTTTCTCTAGCTTCTTTTAAAGCTGCCGTTATTGAAAGATTAAAAGATTATTACGGAGAAAACTATGTTAAAGTAGGGAATAACTCAATTAAGGTTCTTGCAAATTCCGGCAGGTTGGAATGCGATGTTATATGTTGCGGGGAATATAGAGAATACAATAGTTTTAGTAAAACAAACACTTCTGACTATTCAAAAGGTATAGTTTTCTGGACAAATGAAACAAATGAGAAAGTTGTAAATTTTCCAAAACTACACTTCGAAAATGGCGCTTCAAAAAATATAAATTGTAATTCAAATTATAAGCCCTCAATTAGAATTATTAAGAATATTAAATCAAGGCTTGTAAGTGCTGGAATAATTGACAGTTCATTAGCACCATCTTATTTTATTGAAGGATTACTATTTAATATACCAAACAGTAATTTTCTAAATACAACGCATCGAGCAAGAGTTCTTGCGATTTTGAATACTTTTTATAATTATGACGACTCCGAATTACAAATGTTAATTTGCCAAAATAAACAGAGGTATTTATTTGGTCAATCTAATCAACAATGGGATATAGAAGATTGCAAACAATTAAGATATCAATTAATTAAATATTGGAATGACTACACATGAGAGAAGTGAATTAAACATCTTAGTTTTAGATGGAGGTGGGTCTAAAGGAGTTTATACAATAGGTGTATTAAAAGAACTTGAATTAAGATTAGGAAGTCCACTATGTGATCATTTTGGTTTAATATTTGGCACAAGTACAGGATCAATAATTGCGGCTTTGATTGCAATTGGCTATAATATGGCGAAAATAGAAGAGCTTTATTTAACGCTAATACCCAAAATAATGTCACGAACTTCTAAAGCAGGTAGAAGTAATGCTTTAAAAAAAGAGGCTATTGAAATTTTTGGCTCCCAAAAATTCGATTCATTTAAAACAAATATTGGAATTGTTGCTTTGAACTTTGAAACTCAAATGCCTTTAGTTTTCAAAACAGACATTCAACAAGCTCACGGAATGAAGCAGTCCTTTAAACCCGGTTTTGGGTGCACAATTGCGACAGCAATAAGATGTTCAAGTGCTGCATATCCATTTTTTGAAAAGATGAAAATTAAAACAGATAACCACGGAGAAATTGAAGTTGTTGACGGAGGCTTTATTGCTAATAACTCCACTTTATATTCAATGATTGATGCATATAAGGCACTTAAATATAAAGAATCGGATATTAATTTACTGAATATTGGAGTAGGTCATTATATCGAAAAAACTTCTGGATTAAAGCATAAAGTTTTAAGGATGTTCGGAATTTATAACTTCATTGAAAAAGTCCTTACGGCAAACACAAATAGTAATACAATTATCTCTAAACTATTGTTTCCGGATTTAAAAATGTTGAGAATTAGCGAATCTTTTCCAGAACCAAAACACGGAACAAATATGCTTGAATCTGATTTAAAAAAGTTAGAAAAGATGATTCAATTAGGCAGATCATCTTATGCTAAATATGAGAAGGATTTGGAGAACTTATTGAATTTGAAATAAAAACTGTTGCTAACAGCGATTCATCTCAAATTACGGGTATTCTAGAAAAAGCTTAATTTTAGAAACCAAGATAGAAAACGGTTAAGCCGACAAGTCCGCGTCCTTCCTCCCGCAACTTGCGATAATCGCAGCCGTTGTACACAAAAAATTTTTCAGGTTTTGAGTTTTAATAATGAGATTACGTGCTTACTCAGACGCTGGATTAAGAAGAAAATTTTCGCCAAAAAAGATTAATATCACGGCAAATCATTCCGGATAAAAAATTATCTGATTCTGAAAATCACCACGCAGATTATCACTCGGATTTAAAATTGATTTTGCTATTTATCTATTTCGGATAAAATTTTCAGTGTACAACATCGGTTAACAGCAAATAACGGGTGGTATGCTAAAAATTGTTATTTTAGAGACCAATTAAAAATAAACTAAGCCGACAAGTTCGTGTCCCTACTCCCGTGACTTGCGTTAACCGTAACCGTTGGGCACAAGAATTTCTTTAAAATTTTCGTTTTTTCAACTTGAGATTATGCGCTAACTCATGCTCAAAAATTATAAAAAAGCTCCTAGTATTTAATAAAAAATAAAAGCAAAACCTAGAAACGGACTCGCAAAAAAATTCTCTCAAAACTTCCCCATAGCGCAAGCGGAAAATTACTTTGCGCTGACTCATACTCAGCTGAAAAAAGAACGCCGATATTTAAACTTTTTGGGTATCAATTCCAGTGCCCAACATCGG
>NZ_JBGFSM010000049.1:0-2724 GCF_041679265.1 Autumnicola aciditolerans | reverse complement strand
TTTCTTCCCGAAACCCCGACCAGTCCACGATTTAACAAAATTTCCCGTCTGCGCTCTGGTTTCGATGCCTTATAACGGTCTCGCATAACGACAAGTGGCGCGGAGTTATGGATGCGGATTTGTCGGCTTACCGTTTTTGTTTGATATGGAAACTAATTTAGTTCTTTTCTATGAAACCCGCCATTTGCGGTATGCGTTGTTGGCAACCGTATTTTCTTACTGAATTTTGATTAGATATTGCTTAAATCTTGTTTGCCGATAATTGTCATAATTTCGACAATATTGTTTTCTACTCGATAATAAACGCTATCAGATCCGCACACGCATCTTCGATATCCAGGTTTTATAAAGTCAACTGCTTCAAAAGTGAACGGTTGCTCGGCGATGAGATCGAAATATTCAAAAAATGTTTCGAAATATTTATCTGCTTGAGTTACTCCAAATCTTTTTACTCCAAATTGATGGATTCTAATTAAGTCTTCTTTAGCGACATTACTTAATCTATATTTACTCATTAAGTGAAGACTTTGATTTTGCTAAAATCTGTTCTTTACTGTCATTTGTAAATCCACTTTTTTCAGCTTTTTCTATTTTACTTCTAATCCAATCAATTTGAACCTGCTGATTTCTAGCTTGTCTTATTAAGTCATTAACCAATTCACTTTTACTCGAATATTCTTGATTCTCAATTTGAGATTTCAACCATTCGTCATTTGGTTTTGTAAATGAAATACTTTGTCTTGCCATAATCTTTTTTATTTGATGTAAAATTGCACCAAAAATGAATCATCAACAAGCTTTTTTTATGAAAATATTGTTGCCAACGGTCCCGGTTATCGCCAGTTGGCGGAGTAAGGGACGCGGATTTGTCGGCTTAGTATTGGTTTGTTGGTCAAGTTAATTATTTTCTTACTAACGGTGCCGGCTATTGGCGATTAACCGTTGTTGGGTACCGTTTTATTGTTAGCCTCAAAATCAATGGGTTCAAATAAATCATTTCCAACACCAAAGGGAATTATTTTTTCATGTTGAAATCTCCCGATAATACATGCAGGATGTGTCCCAAATTTTTCTGCATATTCAACAATATCTTTATAAGTAATT
The DNA here is from genome assembly GCF_041679265.1 of Autumnicola aciditolerans. Lineage (NCBI taxonomy): Bacteria > Pseudomonadati > Bacteroidota > Flavobacteriia > Flavobacteriales > Flavobacteriaceae > Autumnicola > Autumnicola aciditolerans. The sequence continues at coordinate 1,620 of NZ_JBGFSM010000049.1, read as the reverse complement.
GGATTTAATTTTAGAATTTCTCTTTCCTCTTCTTTACTTAAAATCCAGTCAGAAGCAAATTCATCTGCTTGATTTTCAAATTCTTGGTTTTCACCTTCAACTTTAATATTTTCAATGGAGATATACTTTTTACCATGTAACAAGATATGTCCTACTTCATGAAAAAAAGTAAACCAGAAAATATCATTTCTCTTATACCTTCCACTTAATTGAATTAGGGGTGAATCTTTAATCCATCTTGTAGATCCATGTATAGGAGCTTTAGGTAAGCATGGCGTATGTACAACTTTAACTCCTGCAGATTTGCAAATTTCATGAAGTTCTTCAAAAAAGTTTTTTGGCTGTTCAGCCATAATCTTTTTTATTAAGGGTAATTTATTTTTAAACTTAGCCTTATCAAAATCTGGAGCCGAAATTTTCTCAGCTTGTAATTCGCCTTGTCTAAGCCATGCCGCAATTGCAGTAGCATTTTCTTGGTCTTTTAGGGAAATTCTAAATGCAACTTTAGTTCTTTGATTGTAGTAATAATCTTCAAACCCTTTTTTTGTTGCAATCGAAAAAAAATTGAAAAGCTCTACAACTTTTTCTTCTATTTTTCGCGTCTTTTTGACCCATCCTAAAGAAGCCATTTTTGGATATGGGAAACCTTTAGCCCATTCTTTACATTCGTCAATATTTTTTTGAAAATTTATTCGAGCTAAATATTCATCATAATTTCTTTGTGCTTCCAGCCAAAAATGGGCAGGTATTTTTAAAACTTGTTCAAAAAGTATTGCCATTTCTGGTGTTATAGAACTTTCGCCTTTTAATAGCGCAGTTATTGTTTTTTCTGGTTTTCCCGTTTTTATCGCAAATTCTTTTGCTCCTATATTTTTCTCTTCAAGGGATTCTATTAATATCTCTGAAGGGTGTGTAACACTCTCCGGATAATATTGATTTATTGCTGCCATTTCTCTTGTTTTAATCCTGTTAGTGGTAATCCTCAATTTCTATTATCTCTACACCTAGTATTTCTACCCAAATGTATTTACCGTCTTCATCCGTTGGAATTGGATCTTCTTTTGGTTTAAAAATTAGTCGGTATGGTTGGTCTAAGTCGCAAGCCCATTGCCCTTTTCTATCTTCCCTTAATTCGTGAAAATTGCCAGGTTGAAATCTTACATCTTCAAGTGTTTTTGAAGCCTTTAACTGATCTAGTCGCTTTTTGTACTTTTTAAATCGTATTGCACCTAATTTTTTATTTCCAATTTTATCTTTATTGGCACATTGCTCTAGTTTTTTGTCTAAAAATTCTATCTCCACGAAAATCTATTTTTTTCATTACACCTCCTTTTAATTAAAACTCAACTTTATAGTGCAAAGGTATGTAATATTATAATTAACACAAAATGTAAATTAAAATAATGAAATATGGCTCTGTATAAAATGGTACCCAACGTCCCGGTTAACGCAAGTGCGGACTTGGGGAGCGAAATCGATCTTTTAATTACTATTTTTAAAGGTACTAAAAATGCCATTTTTTACTGGTCTGCCGTATTTGTGTTAACCGTTGTGCCTGTTGCACAAGTTAGCTAAAAGTGCTAATTTACTACATGCAAGGCAAGAAAAATTATCAGGAAA
>NZ_JBGFSM010000048.1:0-2843 GCF_041679265.1 Autumnicola aciditolerans | reverse complement strand
CATAATAAATATTATTTTAGAGCAAAGCTACCGGTCGAAAGTCAGCTAATCAAGATGCAGTTGGTGGGGTGGATACAGAACAATTGTTGTTGCTCCAATGACAACAAATACGAAAAAATATCCGACAAGAATTCCGGTAAAATCAAATGGAAAAAAAGGAATGATCGCAATTGACCAGATTAGAACAATTGACAAACAAAGAATTGTAAAAATCTTTGAATCATTATCCAACTCAGAAATCAAAAAGTGTAAAGAGGTGCTTAAAGAAACATTTGTGGACTAAGTACTAATGCCAACATCGGTTCATCGCAAATAACGGGTATTCCGGAAAAAGTGTAATTTTAGAAACCATGAATGAAATGGTTAATCCGACAAGTCCGCCTCCCTACTCCCGCAACTTTCGATAACCGTAACCGTTATGCTTTATATGTAAAAAAGAGTCAATAAAAAATAAATTAAAAAGAAAAAAGGCTAAATTTGAAACAAACCTTGTAAAGATGAGTAATCGTACCATTTCTGTAGATTTTCCAACCGATATTCTCTTAGCGTTAAATGAGTCAGAAAATGATTTAAAGAAACGTATTAAGATAATGTTAGCCATTCAATTATATAAAGCTCAGAAATTGACAATTGGCAAGGCAGCTCAACTTTCAGGGCTTTCCCGACTAGAATTTGAAACTGAACTTTCTAAAAATAAAATTTCAATATCAAGCTTAACTGAAAAAGATGTACTAAAAGATATTGAAAAACTTAGGTAAATATGAAAAACGGACTTGTAATTGCCGATGCAGGACCTATTTTCTCCCTCGCAATAATTGATAAATTAGAACTCCTAAATAATTTATTCGATGAAATAAAAATTCCAAATGCAGTTTGGGAAGAAATAACTTTAAAGAAGAATACGGAATACTATAGAAAAATCAGAATTTTTTTTGAACCGAAAGTCGTTAAGATATCTAGTTTTAATGAATTAACTTTTATAATGGATTATGGAGAATCGGAATCAATTATACTTTATAAAGAATTGAATGCTCAGTTTCTTTTAATAGATGATAAAAAAGCAAGAACAATAGCTGAAAATTTTAATATTGAATGTATCGGTACATTAGGTTTATTATCAATAGCAAAATCTAAAGGATTATTAGACGAATTGAGACCGCTATTTATCCAATTTCTCCAAAACAACAGATATTATTCTCTAAAGTTGTTAAATAAATTATTGGAGAATCATAAGGAGCAGAAGATAGCATACAAAGCATAACATCGGTTATAGCAAATAGCGGGTCTTGACAAAAAAGTATAATTTAGAAAACCAAGGAACAAAAGATTAATCCGACAAATCCGCGTCCCAAATCCCGCTACTTGTCCATAACCGTAGCCGTTGCCACCAATATTAAAACAGCGATTTGGGTTTTAATGAGCAAAAAATATTAAATTTGAATAATTGAAAATTAAGAGATGATAGTTGAACGACAAAATAATGAAATCTTAGTACGATTTTCGGCTGGAACAAAAGCCTCGAAAATTCAATCTATTCTTGATTATTTGAGATATGAAGAATTGACTGCCAAATCAAAGGCTACAGAAGATGATTTGGCGGATTTATTAAAAGATGCCAAAAAAGGAAGAACCAATAAAATAAAAAAAGAGCTCGGATTAAATGACTAAAATAATTGTTGACTCTAATATTATTTTTAGCGCATTATTGAATATTGATAGTCGGATTGGTCAAATGTTGATTAACAGTAAAAAACATTATGACTTTTACTCTCCAAAATATGTAAGATCAGAAATTTTTGAACACAAGGAAAAAATTAAAAAAATCGCCAAACTGAATAACGCTGATTTTTTCGAGGTTTATGAGTTAGTATTACAAAACGTAACCATTCTTAACCATTCAATTTTACCAATTAAAAATTTCAAAAAAGCAGCAGATCTCTGTAAAAATGTTGACAGCGACGATACATTATTTGTAGCTTTTTCAGAATATTTGAAAGCAGATTTATGGACTGGCGATAAAAAATTATTGATCGGACTGAGCAAAAAAGGATTTAAAAGAACGATAACAACAGAAGAATTATACCAAGATTTTCGTAAAAAACAGAAGTTATAAGGATTAATACTGGTGGCAACATCGGTTCATCGCAAATAACGGGTTTACAGGAAAAAGTGTAATTTTAGAAACCAGCAAAGAAAATGGTTAAGCCGACAAGTCCGAGTACGTACTCCCGAAACTTGCGATAACCGTAACCGTTAGCTGTCATTTAGTAGAAATAATCGAACATATTTATGGAGACATTACAAAAATTAAAAGAATTAGATTTAAATATATGCACTCCGGAAGAAATAGATGAGTTATTAAATAAAATAGGACCATTACCTATAATGAGGACCGAATATTATAAAGGCAAAATATTTGAAAGAGCCCAAAGAAATAAAGATGGTGAACCTGATTTTAGTACAGTTGACAGAATGTCCTATGTTCCTGCAGAATACAATAAAAACTATTTAAGAGCAAGTACACCTGATCATACAATGTTTTATGGATCTGTATTGAAAGACAATTATACTATTGATGATATTGGTTATACGAGAATAACCGCTTGCTCTGAAACAAGCGAATTACTCCGAGATAATTCAATTCCAGAAGGAGAAAGAATAATTACCTTAGGAATGTGGCAAGTTCAAGAAGAAATAACTTTGGCAACCATATTTGATCCAACTAAAGATTATGAAATAACCTACTTAAATGATATAAAAAATAGTTATTTAAGGGACTATCTCAAAAACTGTGTAAGTAGAAAATATCGGGGTTTGCAAACCCCGATATTTTTTTAATCTTG
>NZ_JBGFSM010000047.1:0-3169 GCF_041679265.1 Autumnicola aciditolerans | reverse complement strand
AACTCCGTATGTGGAATTACACAAATTTGCTGCCTGAAAAATTAGTAGAAAAAGCTTGGATTTAACCTTGGAATACGTATAACGACAAGTGGCGCGGAGTTATGGAAGCGAATTTGTCGGCTTAACGATTTTATTTGTTTTGAAAACTAATTTAGTTCTTTTCTATGAAACCCGCCATTTGCGTTATACGTTGTTGTGGTGCGTTTAGTTCGCCTTTATATATTCATTCATATAGCAGTCATTGCAGTCATCAATAAGAATTAATTTATCGCCCGTAATTTCAATTATTTTATTAGGAGCATTTTCAAGAATTATTGTTCTGCGATTATCATTGTAAATGTTTGATTCCTTAATTTCAATTTTATATTCGGAAATGAATTTCAAATCCTCATTTATGTAATTTTTAATGGTGTCAGATGAAATTTTTAAAATTATTTGGTTTCCAGTAGATTCCGGGGTTTCTGTTATTCCATCTATACCGCCTGATGAGCCTATCCAATTCCAGGTTCCAATAAGATTAGAGTTCAAATTATCGTCTTCTTTAGAACAACTGGAGAATGTAAACACAAATAAACAAATAATAATGATTTTTTTCATAATGTTATATATTATTGGGTTATTTAGTAATGAATAATAATCTTTTTTCATAATGTCGATATATGATTTTCATTGAAATATGTTCTTTTCACAAATTACCTTAATGCACCACAACGGTTTGCATATGGCTTGTGGCGGTTTCGAAGCACTTTCCTGTCCACCGAAACCAAAGCTGGCTACGGAGCGAAAACCTTGCAGGTAGCCGTTAATCCGCCATAAGCTATATGCTGTGTTGGCGGTAGTTTTTATTTTTTATTCAGTTTGATAGTCGTCATAAATTTCTTTGTTGTCAAAATAGATATTCTCCGTTTTACCATTCTTTATTTGGTCAATGAAATTGGCTTTAAAGTGAGCCTTGAATTCTTCTGCTGAAATGGATTTAAAATGTTCTACATCATCTTTGTCCACTCCACTAAATAGTCCACCTGTGATGAAGCCGTGCAAAATCTTATCAAGCCTTACTTTGGTTGTTATTGAATCATTCGAAGTTATTGTCGAAAGTGCCGTTACGTCTATGCGGCTCTCATCTACGATGTCAAAGTGCAAGTAAAAAAGACTGTCTGCCAAGTTTTTGTCGCTATACCCATGTCCTGCCTGAATTGAATTGAAGAGTTCTGTTTTACTCATTTCCAATTCAAATTCTTCATTTATCGCTAAGTTCAATTCAATTTTTTCTCTCGGTAATGTTGTTGCCCAAATTGCGAACAGACTAATTACTCCCACGGGAATCGTTAAATACTTTCCGATTTTTTGTTCTATGGAAAGTTGCTTTTGGAAGTATTGAAATGAAAATGGGAGTATGAGAAGGGCGAATAAGTCTGTGTAGTCAACCACTCTGTTAAAACCAATTCCAATGGTCTGAACCAAATTGATTACTTCTTGAGAAAATGGAGATTTCCAAAATAGGAATAGAGTAGCTGTTCCGAAATAGATTGTTTTAGACCATTTAATTCGAAGGCTGGATAGGAAATACGGAAAAAGAAACAGTCCTGCTACATCTGAAAGTTTACCTGTCAAAAAGTTCGAGAACTCATATTTCAGATAGAAGTCATTTAGTAGCAATAGTCCTACCGCTAAAATGAACAGTGGTCTTGTTAATATGTCGGGTCTTGCGTGTCTCATTTTAATTACCGCCAACGGTTTGCATATGGCTTGTGGCGGTTTGGAAGCAATTTCCTGTCCACCGAAACCAAACTTGGTTACGAAGCGAAAACCTTGCTGGTAGCCGTTCACCCGCCATAAGCTATATGCGTTGTTGTGTGCCGTGTTTTTCTTTTCCTATTTTCTTTATTCGTCCGCCAAACCACGCTCCGACAACCACAGCAGGAATTAATCCGAACATTGTCACCCAATACATTGGTTTAAAAATATAGTCAAAGAATGGGTCGTCATTGGTTCCGATATTGTCAATTCCTTCTTGGATGAAGCCTGTCCAACTTGCGAAAAATGTCGTTGTCAATATTACCGCTAAACCAATCAGAAATCCTGTCAACACAGATTTCCATTTTTTTATCAGAATCAATTTTCCCGCAAGTTGTCCATAGAAGTGTCCGCATGCAAGCATGATGACTGCACCAATCAAAATGTTTATCCAATAGTCAATGTCGGTGAACCAAAAGAAGGCTTTAATAAATCCTTCGTCTGTTGAAATCATCAAAGTCATAATTAACTGAGCAATTAAAAGTCCGAGTCCGACTGAAATCAATCCTTGTCGGCTTCCAATTTTTTTCGCTTCAGTTAATGTCATTAGTTGTCAATTTGGTTTGGTCGGTGTCTTTTTTTCACATGGCACACAACGTTCCGTGTAAAAAATGGCGCCTTTAAATTTACGTCTTTGTCAGCCGCAAAACAACGCCAGCAGAAAAAGACCAAACCCAGAGACCTGTCGTCAGCCGGCGCTATTTTTTACATTTTGTTAGGGCAAGTTTTTTTCTTTGATTTCAGTAAATTTTTCTTTGCCATATTCCATTCCAGCTTTCTCGTAACTTATTTTTTTATCATTTCGGTAAGTCAGAACTTTATTGGTCCCAGTATAAAAACTCCACATTTCGTTTAAATCGTCAGTATACCATTCTCCTGAGATGACTATTTTTCCACCCAAATCAAATTTTAGTTCGGTTAGGTTTTCCTCTGTGTTTAACGTTATGCTGCTTAGTTTTTGTCCATTTATAAATTGAAGAGCAAGTTTAATTTCATTTCTTTCACTTTCATCATACGCCAATTCGGTTTTGTCAGCATAAATTTTCCAGTTAGACATACTTATAAATAAAGAATATTCTCCCTTAATTCTTACCCGTCTTCTTTCAAATTTATTGAATGGGAATCTATTTTTTTCACTTGGCTGATGAACTCGGCCAAATTCTATTGTTGGTTTCCCAAATTCTAAGGTCAAGAATGAGCCAGTTAATTGTCTTGCTCCCCAAATAAATTGTCCAACTATTGGTTCTAAAATATCTTGAAATTCCTTATCAGTCATCTGGGGTTTTTAATTTGCCCTAACGTCCCGTATAAAAACAGTGCGAACGGGCGAGCGTGATTGTCCGCAGGACAATCCGCTAAGCAAGCGAGCACG
>NZ_JBGFSM010000046.1:0-3331 GCF_041679265.1 Autumnicola aciditolerans | reverse complement strand
AAAAACCGCTTAAAGTAGCTTATTTTAATCTGGGTTTTTGAAAATTAATGGCTTGTGCAACGGTTACCGTTGTTGTAGCACGTTATTTCTTCATTCCTGTACTTTCAATCAGTTGGTCATTTTTATATTTTTCAATTTTGACAGTATCTCCTTTTTTGTCATAATACACCCAAATTGAATCTTTTTTATAACCACTATTATCGTCTGTATTTAATTTCCAAAATTTTGTAACTGCTATTTGTCCAGAATTATAATTCCACGTTTCGGATTTTATAGTAATTCCCTTTATTGGATTATAACCCGTTCCGCCTAAATGTATTTCAGGTCTTGCTAAGGAAGAAACCGCCCAGACTGATAATGGTGTACATAAAATCAAAAGAATTATTGTAGAAACTTTCATCTTATTACTAAACCATTCTCTTCGATTTCTATAGGCTAAGAATCCTACTGTTATTAGAGTTGCAATCCAGAACAGGGGAAAAATAAAAACATAAATCATTGCTCTCCCACCATTTAAAGTTTCTAAATTTCTAAAGAACAATAGATTTATAATTAAAAATCCTATAGCAATAAAAGTCAGAGTTTTATTTAATTTCATTTGCGTTTCCTATAATGTGCTACAACGGTTTCGTATAACGACAAGTGGCGCGGATTTATGGATGCGGATTTGTCGTTTAACAATTTTGTTGGTTCTGAAAACTAATTTAGTTCTTTTCTATCAAACCCGCCATTTGCGTTATACGTTGTTGTGCGCTGGCTTATAATAATAAACTTAATGAAAGTGAAATCATATTATTAAGGCAATGGAAACTTAAAGCATAGATAAATCCGTGTTTAATTCTAATATAACCAAAAAATAAACCACCAGTTGTATGTGGTAAGGTTAATATAGGAATTAAAAGAAAACTACTTGGTACTAAATCAAAATTACTAAAATGGAAAAATCCGAATGTTATAGCTGAGAAATAATAAATCCATCTAAAATTCTTCTGCCAAAAATGCTTAATTACAAGTTGGTACTTTTTAGAAAAATAAAATGCTAAAACACTCGTAACAAGACCTAAGCCATATCTATAATAAGTGGTTTCATTAAATTTTAATATTCCTACATCCTCAATCCTCGAAAGAATAGTCAAGGTGAATAATCCAATTGATACTGCTAAAAAAATTGGTTTAAAAATAATTGATAACCTAAACATAGCTTCCTCCACTAGAGGTGCTAGAAATGCTCCTAAAAGAAGAACAATTAATGGATGGTGATTTTGACTAAAACTTTGGGCCGCATCATTATTAATCTTAAAAAGTAATTCTATGATTAGAATTAGAAATGTCGAAATGAAAAGTTTAATTATATAAAATACAACTATCTCTTTTAATTTCTCTTTAAGTGAAAGGTCACTTGAAATATTATCTTTTGGATTTGCAATAAATGCAATTAATTCACGAAACTTTATAAAATATAATTTGGGTCTTCTTAATTTTATTTCTGGCATTTACTTTTTTTGAGCTTGCGCACAACGATTCATATAAAAACAGTGCTGCGGGCAAGCGTGATTTTCCGAAGGAAAATCAGGCGTAGCAAGCAAAGCCTGGATTTTTGATTTATCACTGGTTTTAGCATTGTTTTTTATATGGTGTTGTAAGGCGTCTTTTTACGATCCGTCGCAAATAAGCCTCAAATTTGGCCTTTTTCGTCATTCATTTTCTTAGATCGGCTACGGCCAAAAGTCCGCTTATTCACAAGCCTGAACATCCAAATGTACCAAAAAAAAGCGCCACTTGCGGCTGAGTGAGGATTCTAACCCGTAGCTTTTTTTCTTCCCTTTAGCCTCTGCCCTGCCGATCTTCTAAAATTTGCCGTCTGAGTTTTGCTGTTGATGCCTTACAACGGTTCATATAAAAACAGTGCTGCGGGCGAGCGTGATTGTCCGCAGGACAATCCGCTAAGCAAGCGAGCACGATGTTTCGATTAAAGACTGATTTAAGCATTGTTTTTATATGTTGTTGTGCCCCGTTTTATTTTATCTATCCCAATTGTCTGACTCAATTTTTTCAGACCGTTTTTAGAAATTATCCTAAAGCCTAATTCGATAAAAACAAATCGCAAAACTACAATATAGAGTACAGTCGGAATAATAAGGTCGGTCGAGTCCACTAATCCGTTTTGTATAACAACTATTGTAAATCCGATGATTGGGAATAAAAAAAGAATCCAAAAAAATCTTTTAAAATCTTTATTTACTTTGATTTCTAAAAATCCCGTTGATCTTTCCATCTTACACTTTAAAATACAAAATGCTCCATAAAGTTTTTTTGAAAGCTTTACTTCAAATTCGGTACCCTCAATTCTCCCAATAAAGGTCTGTCTATTCCAGTCAGAAACGAATTGGTCGTCAGATAAAGTTTCCTTTTGTAAACCACCAATAGCTTTCGAACTTTCGTTAATTAATGTTATCGAATATTCTTTAGATGGAAAAAGTTTCATTCAGTTTACAATGATTTTTTAAATGGGGCACAACGTCCCGGCTAAGAAACGTAGGGCTTTCGAAGCGACTAACTGTCCACCGAAACCGAAGTTTACTAAGTGAACGAAACTTGCTGAAAGCCTTGTCTGCCCTATGTTTTCTTAGCCATTGTTGCCAAACGTTTTTTATTTTAATTTCTCTTCAATTATCTTAAATGTCAAGTCCTGTGGAACACCAAGTTTTTGTCTGCCTGTATAAAATTCAGATTCAGAGTCGTATTCATATTTATTCTCTCTGCTGTTCCAATTTTTCAAATCGTAATTCCGAATGTCAATTATGTAAAATTTTGTCTCCTTTCGATATGGGAAGAGGCTGTCAGGTGGACTCCATCCATTACTAATATGATAGTAATTTCCATTTCGGATAAAAATGCTGTCTTCCTGCGAAAGGTATATTGTGTCGGCAGGATTTGAAAGTCTATAGTATCCTGTGCTGTCTCTATTGAAAAGCCGATTTGATATTTCTTCTTCTTTATTTGGGTGTTGTTTCGCAATGATAAAGTCGTCATTGAAACCAACTGCAAAAACGGTTTCTGGTATTATTGTAGAACCACCATATTCATTATGGTCAGAGTTTTCATAAATGCTTTGATATCGAGGTTCAGCCCACCACGACAGATTAAAATTCTTCGTCAAATGTTTCACTTCGGTCTGTTCGTCTATTATGCAACTATTCAGTGAAAAGAGAAGAAGAAATATGATTGAAATTCTCGTCATTTTTAATGTTTGGCAACGTGGCGTATAAAAACAGTGCGCTTGTGAGCTTGATTTTCCGTTAGGAAAATCAGGCGCAACCAAGGGGCACGG
>NZ_JBGFSM010000045.1:0-3637 GCF_041679265.1 Autumnicola aciditolerans | reverse complement strand
ATTGGAACTCAAACCAGAAGATCTGGGGTTTTTACCAACCCTGGCACCAACCAACTAATTTGACGTTAGTCAGAATTTTTCAGAAAAAAAATGAAGAAAATATTTACGTTTTTGACAATAATTATCTGTTCAAATATCTTTGCTCAAAAAATAGAAATATCAGACCAAATTGAACTTGAAACAGAAAAATTTAAAGATTCAATTTTAAAACTTGATGAATTCTCTAGAAAACTAGATTTAGAATTTGCAATAGACAAATTCAAAATAGATAAAAAAAGGAATTTGGAATTAGAAAATGATTACACCACGGCGGGGATGCTTCAGGCAACTTACAACGCCCACCAAAGTTATGATGATTTACTAAATAAATATTATAAGAAATTACTCAATAAATTAGAACCTGGTGATAAAGAGACTTTAAAAGAAGCTCAACGAAATTGGATAAAATTCAAAAATTCAGAGATAAAACTGAATAATTTAATCGCAAAAGATGAATATTCAGGTGGAGGAACGATACAGCAGATTTTTGTAGCTTCAAGAAATCTGGATATAACAAAAAGTAGATTGACTCAAATTTATGAGTATTTAAGTTCTAGATTTATGATTGAGTAAAAAAACTACACCTAACAGCGGTTCATCGCAAATAACGGGTAGTTTGCTGAAAATTGTTATTTTAGAGACCAATTATTAAAACAACTAAGCCGACAAAACCGACTACTAACTCCCGCAACTTGCGATAACCGCAACCGTTGTGGCTAATGCCAGATTAGCTATAGTACAAAATGAATTGAATGAAATTTTTAACTATTTTTGGTTTATGAAGATAGACGAAAAGAATATCAACCGAATCAAAAAACTTTGTAAAAAATATAAAGTAAGAACATTCTCCGCTTTTGGTTCAGTGACAAGAGAGGATTTTAGTAGTGATTCTGACATCGATTTTGTTGTTGATTTTGAAGAAAATGATCCCTTCATATACACTGACTTATACTTTCAGCTTAAAGAAAAATTAGAAAAATTATTAAAACGACAAATTGACCTTATTGAAGAAAGAGGCATTAAAAATCAATATTTTAAGAAAGAATTGGATAACACGAAAATTCTAATTTATGGACAACAGAATTAATGCCTGGCTCGAAGATATCCTCAGATCCATAGATGAAATATTTGAATTCCTTCCTGAAAAAAATGACTTTTTCGAATATCAAAAGGACTTAAAAACAAAAAAAGCAATTGAAAGAAATATAGAGATAATTGGAGAAGCTATTAACCGAATCTCAAAACACAAAGATTCTAATCTTGAAATAAAGAATGCTCAAAAAATAATTGGAACAAGAAATAGGATTGCCCACGAATATGATAATATTTCGGATGAAGTTATTTGGACTATTATTTTAAGAGAACTTCCTAAACTCAAAAAGGAAATAAACAACTTAAAAGGTAAGCACTAGCCACAACATCGGTTCATCGCAAATAATGGGTATTCGCGAAAAATTATAATTTTAGAAACCAGGAAAGAAAATAGTTAAGACGACAAGTCCGTGTCCCTACTCCCGCAACTTGCGATAGCCGTAACCGTTGGCAAGCATTTTCAAAATTTTAGCTACTAAGAAAGAAAAATTTCTGACTTAAAAAACTTAAACGTTCCTAAATATTGATAATTTCAAACAATCATTTAAAAGAAAATATTAGAAATATTGAAATAAAAATATTGCTTTTTCTAAAAAAATACGGACTTATACTTGGTGGTATAGTGATGATAATAGTAAGCCTTATTGGAGTAAGAAATGGTTTCATTGAACAAAAAATTACAGAAGAAAATAGAATAGTTAACGTAAGAGTTTTAGAATTATCTAAAAGTCGTAGTAACTATTATTTAAAGTTGCAACACGATGAAAAATCATTCGTAGAGAGAATCGACGCCACTAATTTTAGAAAAGTCAAAGGAAAAGAAGAGATTCAAATGCTAACAAACGAAGAGCATAGTAAATTCATTTTTCCTGATTCATTTAAGAAGAATATTGCCTTTTCTTAATTTTACAGAAACCGGTCAAATTGGTGATACAATAGGAGGAATATTAAATCCTTTCATAGCCTTAGCAGGAGTTTTATTAACATTCCTAGCATTTTATATGCAAATAAAAGCTAATCAAATTCAGATAACACAATTTAATGAAGGTTTAAAAAAAGAAAAAGAAGTTCGAGATTTTCTAGAAACTAAATCATTTTAATAAAATAAGTCTTCTAAAAGTCGATCTTGAAACTATTAAAAATGATATAAAAACTAAAGCTGAGGCATTGAAAAATTATTATGAATAGGAAAAAGAAACTCCATTTGATTCGTCTTTTTTAATGCTTACACCTTCTAAGAATTACACTAGAATTCTCGAAATTGATAGACTCTCAATTTACAATGGTTTTAGTATGTTTTTAAGTCATCGTGAAAATTGGATTAAGAACTTTAGCAACCTTTATAAGATGGAAGTTAGAAACGGGTTAGTGAAACTAATGGATGATTTATCGAAATTAATAAACGATTATTTTGCAGAAAATGCTTACGAAAATTATTTAAAATTTCCAGCGAGTAAATTAGCCAATGAAACAATTTTCAAATATTACGAGGTTATTAATGAAAGTTTGGATGAAGAGAAGAACCTTGTCAAAGAAACTGATTTTGCAAAGCTTGATAATGAGGTGTTAATCCCTTTTATTAAAACCGTAATTGATTTTAGAAAAAAGCCAGAAGGTTATGACAGAAGATTAGAACCGTTAGTTGAATTGATTAGTAATATCAGAAAGCAGATTAGTTTAATTAAGCAGAAATCCCTGGAGTTTGCCACAATGGTTGAAAATCAATATATAGATCTAATGATAGATCGTGACGAAAAAAGTTATTTCACAGTTTTAAGCGAAATACACTCCATTTTAGATGAAGAACTTGAAAATATTACAATAGTAGAAAAAGTTGATTAAATTGAATTATTAGAAAGAATAATTAACCGCAGAATATCAAATTTAAAACAGTAATAAAACGCCGCATAACAACGGTTCATCGCCAATAAGCGGCAGCGTTGGAAAGAAAATAATTAACTTGACCAACATACCAATACTAAGCTGACAAATCCGCGTCCCTCCCGCAACTTGCGGTAATTCTTGGCAGTAAATTTAAAAAATGAAAATTCTACTTTACATATTTATTTTAGTGCCGGGTAATATACATTTTAATTACTGCGAGTGTTTTGAAATTAACTCAAGTATTGTTCAACAATTAAAAGAGAAAAGTGATTTAATTATAATAGGAACTCCAATTGAAAATATAACAACGGAAAATAAATATGAAGAAGATATAGTAGTTTTCCAAATCGATTCTATAATTAAAGGTGAAAATTTGAAATCTGATGTTATTATGGTTAATCAGAATCAAGCTGGGAATTGCGCTGCCTCTTTTAATTTATGTGAAAAATATCTAGTGAGTGGCGAGAAAATTAAAAGTGTAAAACAAACGTATAGAATTGGCCAAGATAACCATTCAGAAAAATTAGAAAATTTAATTGTGGAATGGGAGTGTAATTTAAACTCTGTCCTTTTCTTCACTCCTTCGGGGGTACCCCCGAAGGAGTGGTTGCCAAATCGAGCC
>NZ_JBGFSM010000044.1:0-3783 GCF_041679265.1 Autumnicola aciditolerans | reverse complement strand
ATTGGAACTCAAACCAGAAGATCTGGGGTTTTTACCAACCCTGGCACCAACCAACTAATTTGACGTTAGTCAGAATTCTTGACAAAAACCTGAACAAAAGAAATGATTATAAATCGTAAAACTTTAATCGCTCTTATTGAAAAATGCTTACAAAATAGTAGAGAACTTTCAGAAGAAGCAAAGATTTTAAAAACTCATAATCGACTTGCTAGATCATTCACTTTGTTTCATTTATCGAATGAAGAAATTGGAAAAGTCTTTCTGATTTTAAAATTTATTCTTCGAGATGATTATAATGAAGAAGAAATAAAAAAAATTAAAAGAGAGCTTCGTGAACACAAACTAAAAATAGATTATTCTAGAAATATAGATTTTATTGTTCATTATGTTTCAACACAAGAAATAAATTCAGAAATTTTAAATAGTTTAACTTATACCAGAGAACAGATTACCAAACTAAATAATCTAAAAAATATAAGTTTGTATGCTTACATTGATAAAGAATATGCTATTAAACCGTCTGAGATATTAGATTCTAAAGAATTTATTCAAGATACAGAAGATATGAATGAATTGCGTTTAACGGCAACGGAACAATTCTGTTCAGTGTTTCTAGAAGAAATTAATAACCTGATTCAAATTGTAAAAGATAGAAAGTAAAAGAACTACTGCCAACATCGGTTCATCGCAAATAACGGGTTTTGTGGAAAAAGTGTAATTTTAGAAACCAGGAATTAAAAATGATTAATCCGACAAGTCCGCGCCCCTACTCCCGCAACTTGCGATAACCGTAACCGTTGCACATAATAAATTTATAGAGATTCCGTTTTTAATGATTAAAAAACGTGATCACTCAAACGCTGGATTAAGAAGTTAATGATGGCTAAAAAAGTTAAATATGGCGGCAAATCATTCTGAATAAATAATAATCTGACACTCACTGATCCTTAAAACCATTACGCTGACTCTCACTCCGATCTAAAAATTGATTTTCTTTTTTACCAGTTTTGGGGAAATTTTCTATGTGCAACATCGGTTAACAGCAAATAAAGGGTGGTATGCTAAAAATTGTTATTTTAGAGACCAGGTAAGAACAAACTAGCCGACAAGTTCGTGTACCTACTCCCGTGACTTGCGTTAACCGTAGCCGTTGTGCGTCATATTTGAGAATACTTTGAACTAACTAACGAAGCTAAAATGAAAATTAAAAAAATAAAATTAGAAAATTTCCGATCTTATAAAAATGAAATAGAAGTAGATGTTAGTGATTTAAATGTATTTGTAGGAAAGAATGATATAGGTAAATCTACAATATTAGAAGCCTTAGATATTTTTTTCAATGAAGGAAAAGGTACAATCAAAATAGACAAAGATGATATTAATAAAGAATGCAAAAATGAAGGAAATAACGAAACGAAAATAAGCGTAGTTTTCGAAGATTTACCAACTACTTTGACAATTGATTCCACCAATCCAACTACACTTCAAGAAGAATATTTATTACAATCTGATGGAACCCTTGAAATTGTAAAAAGATATCCAAATGCGGGAAAAGAAAAAGTATTTATAAAAGCTAATCATCCTACAAATCCATCCTGCTCGGACTTATTATTAAAAAAGAACTCAGATTTAAAAAAATTACTAACTGCCGAAATTGAGTGCGAAGACAAAACCAAAAACGCAGTAATTAGGAAATCAATTTGGAATCACTTTTCCAACGATTTACAATTAGATGAAATTGAAATTGAAGTCGCAAAATTGGATGCTAAAAACACTTGGGACCAATTAAGGAATTATATGCCACTTTATACACTATTTCAGTCAGATAGAAAGAATAGTGATGGGGATAGCGAAATTCAAAATCCGATGAAATTAGCTGTTCAGGAAATTTTGAAAGATGCTAACCTAAAGGAAAAATTAGATGAAGTTGCACTAGAAGTTGAGAAAAAGCTAAATGAAGTTTCTAGAAAAACTTTAGAAAAGCTAAATGAAATGAACTCAGAAATCGCTGACAGTTTAACTCCGATAATACCAAGTCCAGAAAGTTTAAAGTGGCAGGACGTTTTCAAAAATGTATCAATAACCGGTGACGAGGACATTCCAATCAACAAGAGAGGAAGTGGAGTGAAACGATTGGTTCTACTAAACTTTTTTAGAGCTGAAGCAGAACGAAGACAAGCAGAAGAAAATATTCCGAGTATAATTTATGCGATAGAAGAACCAGAAACATCTCAACACCCAAACCATCAAAGAAAACTAATAGAGGCTTTTAAAGAACTTTCCGAAACAGACAAAACACAAATTTTCTTAACCACTCATAGCCCAGCAATAGTCAAACTTTTAGATTTTCATCATTTGAAATTAATCAAAGACGAAGACGGCAAAAAAATAGTTAATGTTGAACAAGGTGATTTACCATATCCATCATTAAATGAGGTTAATTATCTAGCATTTGGAGAGTCAAACGATGAATATCATAATGAACTTTATGGCTTTATTGAGAGTGAACAAGTTTTAGAGGAATATAAAAGTGGAAAAACTACAATATTATATAAAAGGCAATTGAGAAATGGTAATATTAGAGAAGAACAAAAAGTACTAAGCGAATATATACGTCATCAAATTCATCATCCGGAAAACACTGAGAATGATAGATTCACCTTTGCACAATTACAGGAATCCATTGGAGATTTGAGAGAATTTATCAACCAACATATTCAATAGACAAATACGTCGCACAACATCGGTTCATCGCAAATAACGGGTATCTTAGAAAAAGTGTATTTTTAGAAACCAGGAAAGAAAATCGTTAAGCCGACAAGTCCGTGTTCCTACTCCCGCAACTTGCGATAACCGTAACCGTTGGCAACAAGCCGGTTTCAACCCAAAATTGAATAATTTCGTTAAAGAAGAAATTGATTATATTAGCTTTATGAAGATTAAAGATAGCATACAGGCCAAAATGATTGATTTTACCACATTATGTAAACTATATAATGTGAAAAATTTATATGCTTTTGGTTCTTCAACAACAGACTTATTTGATGAAAATTCCAGTGACATAGATTTATTGATTGAAATAGAAGAAAATGATCCTTTAGAAAGAGGAGAAAAACTTTTGGCTATCTGGGATAAATTAGAAGAATTCTTTCAAAAAAAAGTAGATTTACTAACACAATCTTCACTCAAAAATCCAATCTTGAGAAAAAATATTGATGCTACTAAAATTTTAATTTATGACGGAGAAAGGCAAGAAATATCTTTCTGATATATTATTAGCAATAAATCTAATTGAAAATTTTATAGCTGACACTCCGAATTTCAATTTATACCAAAACGATTTAAAAACGCAAAGTGCAGTTGAAAGACAATTAGCAATAATTGGAGAAGCATTGAATAAGCTAAAACAAATAGAATCTGATTTATCGATTCAAAATGATAAACAGATTATTGGATTTAGAAATCGCCTGGTTCACGCATATGATAGTATTGATAATGCAATTGTATGGGTTATCGTAAAAAGACATTTGTTAGAACTTAAAAAAGAAATTGAAGTTTTATCAAATTAGTGACAGTGGCCAGTTGCCAACATCGCATAACCGCAATTGTGGTCATTTAATTAAATACTATAATTCAGAATCTAAATAAGTGAAACCTAAGCGGACAAATTCACTTTCTAAATACCACAACTGACGGTTATACGTAGCCGTTGCCACGCATTTTGAAGAAAGTTTACTACATATCATTAATTATCGGACTATTAGTTCAACCAGTTTGCTCACA
>NZ_JBGFSM010000043.1:0-3815 GCF_041679265.1 Autumnicola aciditolerans | reverse complement strand
TCATAATAAATATTATTTTAGAGCAAAGCTACCGGTCGAAAGTCAGCTAATCAAGATGCAGTTGGTGGGGTGGATACCAAGAAAGCTATCAGAATTTTATAGGATCTGAATATTCTGCAATACCGCTTAAGAAAAAATAATGAATCCTATTTAATTATCTAACCATAGTTTTAAGTGTGTGAAGGTTATAACCAATAATTGTAAAATATACCAGTCTAAAAGACTGCCTGTAAAAATCAAATATTTTCCTCCACTACACAGAATTTATTCATAAACTGTTTTCCTGGTACTTTCTCTTTTTTAGTACTTTTTCTGGGTTTAATCCCAAACAGAATACTCGTGACTTTAAAACGTTTAACAATTTCATACAATACCCATGCAATCCCAAAAGTCACAATGGTAAGCAATATAAATTTAATCCAGATCGCAATATCCTTATCATGTAAAAAGTAAGCAGCTATAACAGTTATAGTCTGATGAAAAATATAAAAAGGATACACCGCCCTATTGCAATATTGTACCAAACTGCTTTTTCTGTTAAGATAGGTTGCAGCATATCCGAAAATAGCGATGATCCAGCTTCCTATATTCAGAAATTTTGAAGTTATGTAAACTACATTTTGTACGGGGCCTTCCGGCTGATAAATGGCAATTATAAATACCGTAAAAGAGATTGCCCCAATTGCGAAGGCCATTTTTTTATATTGCTTTACTATTTGCCAAAAGGTTTCTTTAAAGGATATAAATAAATAACCGTAGAAAAAAAATACAAGATTAAATGCCAAATAATACCAATCCCCCACAAGTGAATGCGTCACCGGAAACAATGGCTCCATGAAAATGAAGATGAGCAACAACGGGAGTAGAAACCCAAAAATTCCCCCTTTGTTTTGAAACAATCGCTTCATTCCCTTTATGAACTTATTTTCAGGAAATTTCCTGAAATAAATAAAAACAGGACTCAGCATAACCGAATAAATAAAAAGATAGGGCAAAAACCATAAATGGTGCCAACTGAAATTTCCGGTTGGGTAGGGTTCTTTGGTAAAATAACCGTGCAGGTAAAAATCAAAATAACCGCTTGTGGTACTGGCATCAAGTAACCGTTCTATATAAACCTGTGGGGCAATTACCACTACCATTCCTGCCAATAACGGAATCATTAAGCGGTTGTGGCGTTCTTTTATAAATTGCCACCAATTCCTTTTTGAAAGTGCAAAACATGTTCCCATTCCTGAAATAATAAACAAAATAGGAATGCGCCATTGGTTTAAAAAAAGCATAGGGATGGTAAGCCCTTCAGAAATTTCATTATTCTTAATATGCCAACTCCAGGGGACGAAAAACATTCCTACGTGGTATAAAATGAGCAAGGCAAAAACCAGTACCCGTAACCAATCCAAATCATACCTTCTTACCGTTTCCATAATAAAATAGTTTTAATTGTCTGGCTCAAAAGTAAGTTGGAAACCGCTTATAAATCAAATGGATGTGTGGAGTAGCAAGCTTTTGTGACGGATTACAAGAACATTGACGAACAACAAAGCCATCAGCCGTTCATCACCTTTCTGAAAGCGGGAATCTGGCTTCGGGATACAGGAATTTTCTCCGGCACGGCTCTCATGGTAAGTTGTAGTCCCTGGGCGTTCCCCTCCACGTTTTGGATGCGTTTTGTATGTACCAAATACGACCGGTGGGTACGAACAATAGCCGAAAAATCCTTTAATTGCTTTTCTACTTGAGTTAGGGTTATCCGGCATACTTTTTTCTGAAGATGGCCAGTATCGGTACAATAAAATTCTACATAATTGCCATCTGCCTTGGCATACAAAAAATGAGCAATGGAAAGGGTGAAACTATCCGATTCATTATTTGTTTCAATAAACACTTCGGCTTCTTTTGGTGTTATTAGCGGTGGGTCTTTGGTTACTTGGGTGGCAAATTTTTTATGTAGCCGGATGAGCCTTTCCGTATTGGTAAATGTAAAAATGATGGTGAGCAAAACGCCTACCAAAAATGTATGCGATACTTCTTCAAAAAAATAATGAAAGGAAAGATTGTTGGGGTTATTGTAAATTAAATTCCTGATAAAAAAATTTCCTACCCCCATACAAAAAAACACTGCGGACAACAACCCGATTTCTTTCAGCACCGTCCAGCTTTCTTCCATTTTTTCATTTATAACAGCATTGAAGCCACCAAGTACCAGCATAAAAACAACAGCGGAGGAAAAGGATTGGATAAGTGCGGTCACCACATAGGGAAACCGATGTTCGGTCTCATTAATATGGAACGGCTTAAAGGCTACCAAAAAAACAAATACAATTACCAAAATTAATCCCGCTATCTTTGCCATCCTTTTATTCTGGAAAAAATAAGGATACGGTTGCTGTAAGAGGTTCATAGGTTTATTTTGAAACGATTTCCATATCAATTTGGGAGAGGATATGCTCAATCTCCTTTTGAGCTTTGGTGTATATTTCTTCCTTTTCCTTCATAAGCCCCGTAAACAATACAAACATATTCTGGTACCGGTAATCAAAGAGCACCTCGGGTTTTTTGACCGTAAGCGTACTAAAACTAATGACATCTACTAAGGTGGGTACGGCAAAATTCATAATAGCGGCGTTGTGAGTTTCTTCTAACCTATTAATAAGGGTATAGGTTTCTTCAAGGCTTTGCAGGTTTTCAATAATATCATAATTGGTAATATATTTTACTTCGCCGCTGTTGATGAGGGTTTGATAGACATTGCTCTTTCTTCGGAAATCGGAATATTTGGAAAGATTGGCACTTATTCCTCCCAACACTTCAATGTTGGATCGGTCATTAGCCTGAATAATGCTGATAGCGCTATGGAACTCCTTCAAATACTTTTGGTTGTACTGTTTATTGCCAACAATTTCCTCCAAATCCTCCTTGAGCTGCCGTTTTATATTTTGAAGATATTGGATTTCGGTACGCGAATTTACCCGTTGCTGATTCCAATTATGTATTTGCAGTGCCACCAATATGCCTAAAACAATAAGGAACATTTCTCCAATTAAATACACGAGGTATTTCTTAAACCTGCCTCGTTCCATATTGATCTTTCGGAAAAACTTTAGCATGGGTTCACAAGTTAGTGGGTTAGAATCTCTTTTTCTTCTTCATATTGTTCAAGCAAATGGATTTCTTTAATTTCCTAGTCCCTCATAGTAAGTCCTATAAATTGAAGCCGGTTGCGTATATTTTTATACTCAAGGTGAAACTCATGTTCAGGAAACCAGTATAATGATTCTTTAAATCTGCCTTTTTAATATATTTTTATTTTTCAATGCTTTTTATAGCATTTTCGTAGAGTCCGGTCATCAATTCTTCTTGTCCGGTTAATTCCCAAAATCTTAATTGAAATTGTACTAAAATTTTATCAATATTTTCAAGATCGTGGGCGTTGCTGTCAAAATAATAATCCAATATTTTTGAAATTGTTCTTTGCGTAAGTTCTTCTTGCATTGCATACACATGAGTAAGCTTTTGGGTTGTTTCAAAATCAAATTCCGCAATAATCCCAGTAGATTTTGCAGCCTCCCATGCTGTATTGGTTAATATAGCATCTATTAAAGATTCATTATTTGTAAGGATGCCTAAATTTAAATAAGAATATTTTCTTAAAGCTCCTTTTAAGCTATCATTCTTCCCTTCTACAATTGTTGAAATCCTATTTCTTATTTCTATATGTTTTTGTTTCCAATTATTGACACTATCCCGTAAAGTGTGTAAGTTTTAAATAAAGGGGTTTGGCTTTATTACTTAAAGTCGAACCCTTTCTTCAT
>NZ_JBGFSM010000042.1:0-3824 GCF_041679265.1 Autumnicola aciditolerans | reverse complement strand
AACTCCGTATGTGGAATTACACAAATTTGCTGCCTGAAAAATTAGTAGAAAAAGCTTGGATTTAACCTTGGAATACGGTTAACACAAGTTGCGGGAGTAGGGACGCGAACTTGTCGGCTTAGTTGTTTTTTTGTTAGGATACTAAAATACACTTTTTCGATAATACCCGTTATTTGTGATAACCGTTGTTGTAGGCAGTGTTAGAAACGAATTATTTTTTTAAGAGTCTCTCAATTTTTTTCCAATGATTTTTCACTTGTCCTTTTATCTTATTATTGTCCATAAATTTGGCGGCTTTGAAAGCATAAGATAAAAAATTACCCCAGTCATAATACTCTGATTTGGTGAAATGATCTGTAACAGGATCCTTTATATATTTCCTTCTTCTTTGAGCACCTTTATATGTGAATTTTTTTAAAATTCTTCTTTTAAAAATTTCACCTTTTTTCTTATTAAATCGTTTTGTAGAATGCTTTTTAGCTCTCTTTACACTTCTTTTCATTTTTCGATAATATCCAGATAGACTCGCAGATCTTATCAAAGTGTTTTTACCATCGAATTCGAATCCTAAGTAAATAAAATTTTTATTCCAATTAATTTCATCAATGAAAGATTGTCCACAAATTAGACCATCATGCTCATGCTTAAAATGAAAGACTTGCGTTTTTTTTTCTTGAATTTCGAGTTTAAAATCCTTTATAGAATTCGTCATTAAATCGATGATATTTTCTTTTTCATCGATTGGACATACAACTATCATATCGTCAGAATATCTTCTATAGATTCCTTTTTTGTCTATATAATTATTAATTTTTTTATCAAAATCGAATAAATATATGTTTGCTAAAATTGAACTTATTGGCGATCCTTGTGGAATACCAAAATTTCGATTTATTAGCTTCCCATTTACTTTGATTTTCTTAGAATTTTTAAGGAGTTTGTTTTTTACTTTTAGAAATTCATCTTTTTTACAAAATGCGATTGCATCCTGATTTCTCATGAACTTTAATTTAGAAACTGATTTTCTTTTAATAGGTAATAATTTTCCAGATTTTCCTCTTTTCTGAACATATATTCTATTCTTAAATTCCTTAAAAATATCAACGATATCAACATAACTATAACGAGTTATGTTTTTATAAATATTAAAGTGTGCGTCTGGTAAAACTTCTCTTGGACTTATTAAATCAGTCCAGGCTTCTCTAAGGATTTTATGATCAATGTTGTCAAAAAAACTTTTTATGTCAAACGCAATTACTAAGAATTCATCTTTATCGTAATTTCGTATGTAGTTGAAAACATCATTAGCAAATTCAATATTGCTCTTGTTAGGTCCATCTTCAATAGTTTGATCAACAGGTACAGATCTATATGCATTTACAATGTCTCCAAGATTATTCAGTTTTAGCTTATTTTCATATGCATCAGATAAAAGCTTGGAATAATAGCTAAAAATAAGTGAGTCTAAATGGTTAGCATAGTAGAGTTCTCTAGTTTTGACACTAGATTTTCTATTTTTGGTATCCTTTTCTTTGATAAGTTTGCCGTTATCAGGAGAATATTCTTTTCTGAATTTTCGAACTTTTGATGTTCTATGAATAAATGGTGAGAAAGCATGTTTTGCAACATTTTCTGGATGGGTAACATAGTTTTCTACCCACTTATAACGTTCTGCAATATTAATTGGTAAACTGATATGTGGATACCGTTTAACCTTAAACCAATCCTTTTCTTTCTTTTCTTGCTTTTCGCTCATATGTATAAAAAAGTGAGTTGAGGAGACCAACACGGAGCATTGCTTTTACAATATAAATATCGTGAAGAATGCATGCTCTATCGGCACTTAGTGCCGCTCCGGTTCAAGTTGGGTAGCAAATAATTGTGTTATCTTTACAACTAACGAATCCATTACTGAATATGTGTATGTGTAAGATTTCAACTATAAAGGTCATTCTTAGAGCGTTGATGCTCCTGGTGCTGACATTTCTGTCAATGGTTCACGATTTAACGTGTTTACCTTGCATTTGTAAAATTCCTTTATCTCAACAGCTTTTAATGTTGAGCTAGCGCAAATTGCTTCGCACTATTCCTTAAAACGCATTCTCCAGCTCTCCTCTAACTCACAAATCTAATCTCAAATATATAAAAATTATTAAAACTAGCATTGCCTACAACGGTTACGGTTAACGCAAGTCACGGGATTAGGGCCACGGACTTGTCGGCTTAGTTTATTTTTACTTGGTCTCTAAAATAACAATTTTTAGCATACAACCCGTTATTTGCTGTTAACCGATGTTGTGCACTGAAAATTTTATCCAAAATGGGTAAAATAGCAAAATCAATTTTTAAATCGGAGTGAGCATCTGCGTAGTGATTTTCAGAGTCAGCGAGAATCATATTTTTTTATCCGGAATGATTTGCCGTGGTATTAATCTTTTTTTGACGATAATTATCTTTCTATTCCAGCGTCTGAGTAAGCACGTAATCTCACTATTAAAAACTCAAAACTTTAAAAATTTTTTGTGCACAACGGCTACGGTTAACGCAAGTCACGGGATTTGGGACACGAACTTGTCGGCTAGTTGATTTTTACCTGGTCTCTAAAATAACAATTTTTAGCATACAACCCGTTATTTGCTGTTAACCGATGTTGTGCACTGGAACTTATACTCAAAAACTTTAAAAAAATCAACGACATTTTTTCCGGCTGAGTAATAGTCCGCGTAGTGCAATATAATCTTCCGCTTCCGTTGGAGGAATTTTTTCAAAATCTTCTTATCGGAAAATCTATTTTAAGGATCTGCTTTTAAAAACTTTATTAAAAAGTGGAAGCTTTATTTTTACAATTTTAGAGCATGAGTAAGCACATAATCTCAAGTTAAAAAAACGGAAACCTTAAATAAGTTCTTGTGTACAACGGTTACGGTTATCGCAAGTTGCGGGAGTAGGAACGCGGACTTGTCGGATTAGTTCTTTTCTTTCCTGGTTTCTAAAATTACACTTTTTCTGCAATACCCGTTATTTGCGATGAACCGATGTTGTGCTGCGTTTTATTCTGGATCTTGAAATTTATCAAATTCTCTGACTTTCTCATTTGGACAGTGATTTACAATCAAATTAAATTTATCAATGTTATCGAAAGAAGTTATATAGTATTTTTTCTCAGCATGTGGACTCTTGAAATTTAAAGTATATAGATTGTTGATATTGGTTTTTTCAATTATCAAATCAATTCCAGGAGAAAAAGTAGATTTTAGGATCCATTCATTTTTACTAAAGTTTACTTTCTCAATTTTAAAAATAGTTTTTTCGAGTTCTTCAAATATTAACGCATTTCCTTTTACCTCCATTCGAAAATCGTTTCCATCACAAGGATCGTAATTGTAAAATTCACCTTGATATTTTCGAATGGTTATCCATTTCTTCTCTATTTCAGGATAACTTTTCTGTGTTTCGAAATGTTTAATTTGTTCTTGAATCTCTTCATTACTGGTTGTCGACCAATTTTTAATACTTCTTTTGAAAATAGAGTTTTTAGAAACATCAATAAATAGTTGTTGCTTTTTTAAATCTAATTGGGCAGGATCGATTCTTTCAATAATCGTATCTTGATTTAGTGGTATAAACCATGTTATTTCCCCAATTTCCATTTGTTCTGCAAACTGATTTTTGTTTTGACTTTCGCAACTCCAAATGGCAAATATGAATATTATAAATATAAGTTTTTTCATGCTTAAAATGCTGCACAACGGTTTCGGTTATCGCCAGTTGGCGGAGTAGGGGACACGGATTTGTCGGCTTAGTATTTTGCTGTTGGTCAAGAT
>NZ_JBGFSM010000041.1:0-3925 GCF_041679265.1 Autumnicola aciditolerans | reverse complement strand
TTTTTAGAGAAGATTATTTTAAAAAGGTTACAAAACGAAAAACTAAGTAAAAAAATAACATATAACGGTTACGGTTATCGCAAGTTGCGGGAGTAGGGACGCGGACTTGTCGGATTAACTATTTTCTTTCCTGGTTTCTAAAATTACACTTTTTCAACAAATACCCGTTATTTGCGATGAACCGATGTTGCCAGTAGTTTTTTGTTTTATTCAATTTCTATTCGAATTCAATGGTTTCTACTTGGTTAATCTCATCAACAAGATAGGTTTCTGTTAAAGTACTTATGTTATTAGTTAGAGTGACGGAAATAGCTGAACCTCTTACTGCGAAAACACTTCTTCTGAAAGGCCCTGTTGCAGAAGCAAGATTAAAAATTCGAGTTTTATCCTCATAACATCGAGAATATGTTTCAATATTATCTTCAAAACCCTTGTTACATACGCCTTCTGTATATTTGTATTCAGCAACATAATTTTCTCCAGTATTATTAGTAATATCAATTGAGAAAAATGAAATAGGCGTATACACTAATGGCGGAATTTCTATTATTTGTCCTGATGGATATTCTGTATAGCGGAATTCATACTGCACAAAATTATCGTCTACGTTAGGAAAATCTTCAATATTTTTAATTTCAATTTGGAGACCTGAATCATAAATGTCACCAATACCTTCGAAACGACCATTTTCATCAGTGATAAATTCACCAATAATCTGGTCAAAACCAACTTTAAGTATTACAGTTTTTCCACTTAACGGATTCCCGTTTGTGTCAACAACAACACCTATATAGGTGTTGTCTCTACCAACAATAATTGGGTAATCATCATCATCATAAAATCCTAAAAAGCAAGATGTCAAATTAAATGAGATAAAAACTAAAAAAATCCATTTTGGAACTTTTTCGTTAATTGTTGTTTGTTTTTCTTTCATTTTCTGTGTCTTGTAAAATTACTGGCAACGTTCCCGGTTATCGCCAGTTGGCGGAGTAAGGGACACGGATTTGTCGGCTTAGTCTTGGTTTGTTGGTCAAGTTAATTATTTTCTTACTAACGGTGCCGCTTATTGGCGATTAACCGTTGTTGTGTTTAGTTTTTAGTATCCCAATCTTGAATCAAACCTTCCATCTGAAATAGTAATTACTTCGCCTAATTCATTTACTGCCTTAAATTCGAAAGTTCCACTTACGGTATAATTTTCTCTATCATAATGTAATATTTCCAGAGTACCATTATATATAGAATCGGTTGAATAATTGCTTCCTTCTTCGTCATAGGAACCTTTTATTACAGATCCATAATTTTCTTGATTATTACCATTTCCTGTCAAATTAAAAGTTCGTCCATCTAAATTGTCCAAATCGTCGAAATATACAACGGCATCTACGCCACTAAAACCAAATTGATCGCTAGTAAATCCTACTATGAAAAAATAGCCTTCTTCCTCTGAAATGTAATTTATACGACAAGTTTTATTACCGCCGACACCTCCGCCACTTGGATTCATAATAGTTCCATTCAAAATACAAGAAAAACCTCCAGTTCCATCACCATTTATGGAAGTCAATTCTTCATCCTTTTCACAACTTAAAAACAAAATTGCTACAATTACTAGAAACGTTTTTTTCATAGGCTAAGATTCTAATTATATTTAATCGATAATTGTAATATTACTAAACTTTGAAAGATTTTCTAATCTAAAAATTCTGATCTGAATTGATAAGTTCTTTGGTCAATGTCATCAATGAATGTTGGAATGTTACAAACAAATGAAGAATCTAAATTTGATGGATTTATATTTGGATAAAGTGTTTTATCGTACTCTGAAGTTTCATTGAATATGAATTCGTGTGGAACCAGAATACCCCAAAGTTGTCCATCCGAATTTTTATGTTCTTCAGAAGGCTCACACATAAAATAGGATGCAAGAACACTTGAAGTAGATAAGTCAACTAAATTCGTTTTGACTCCAGCGTGTTGTGCTTGGAATAATAGATCCCAATCTTCACCATATGGCTTTTTACTATGTTTAAAAATTTGAGCTTCACCATAGTTTTTGACAATCTTTTGCTTAAAAATTTGAGCACCTTTTTGCTCAATTTCTCTAGCGTTATTTAAGTCAATTTTATTGGAAAATGGAGGTCGAAATATTCCAGGTAAAATATCCCATCCATAATTTTGTTCTCCTCTGTAATGTGGCATAACATCAATACCAATGCTGAATTTTAAATCTGTTCGGATCTTTATTAGTTCCTCGTGAAAGTTTGTGACATCTTGAAGATTTTTGATTTCAAAACTTTCTAATCTATTCAAATGTTTTTCCTTTATATGCTTAGAAACTTGTAGGTAGTTCATAGGTTAATTAAAAATTGTAGCCAACGGTTACGGTTATCGCAAGTTGCGGGAGTAAGGACGCGGAGTTGTCGGCTTTGTTGTTTCCATAATTGGTCTCTAAAATAACCATTTTCAGCAAACTACCCGTTATTTGCGATGAACCGATGTTGGGTGTAGTGTTTATTGTCTGTCAGCCATTTTCTCCTTTTCTGACTTTTCTTTTTTTACGGTTTTTTTCTTCAATTCCTCATTTCTTTTTAATTCCCTTTCTACAAGTTCTTGTACAGGTCTCTTTGGTGTATCTAAAACCGCATAGTCTTCTTCGAAAATATTTTTGTACGTTTCTTGAAATTCCTTTTCTTTTCTAATTTTGGTGAAAATTGGCCATTCTCGATAGTCCGTTTTATCGATTTCACCATTAGCTCCTATTTTTATCATAAGTGAATAAGCAGTTTCATATTCCTCTAAAAGAATCGCATTAGCTATCTTAAAATCGTCACTGCTGGCACTCCAATCTTTGATTTTGAGTATTTTTTCGCATTCTTTTTGTTCTCCTTGTAAGTATTTGGACAATGCTGCATTTATTACGAATACGTTTTTTAATGATTCGTTAAAATGTTTGTTTTGTTTGTATCCGAAAGAGAGTAGAATGTCAGCTAACTCGAAGGATTTTGAATCTAATAAATCAAAACAAATGTCATTTAGTTTTCGGTCTGCTTCCTTTAAATCTGAAATTATAAGTTTTCTCCAAATAGTATGAGAAAGTTTAACTGATATTTCATAAAGAGCTTTATAGGCTTCAGTAAAATATTCCGGTTTAACATTTAATCTATCACCAACTTTTATATTATCTGTTTTACATTTATGTTCTTTACAATTTTTTAAATACTGATTTGACACAACACCATCGCAATGGACAAGTAAATTTCTTCTTTCGGTTATTTCAATAAATGTTTTCCAGATAGGTAAGTTAGCCCTTAACTTCAAACCTACTCTACTTTCCAAATAATCAAATTGTTCAGAGTGGCTTTTCCTTAGAACGGTATCAATTTCTTTTTCTACTATATAATCTCTTGCATTATTTAAGGACTCAAAATCCACTAGTTGTGAAAAAGTCAAATTTCGTTCACTACTATTTAAAATTTCGGGTTTTAATTCGTAAATAATTCTCAGTAGTCTGGATAAAAATGCATCATATTGGGAAATTAGAGACACAAAAAGACTTTCTGGAATAATTTTATACGCAAGAGATGAAATTGAAGCGTTACTCTCTAATTTGTCAAGTATTTTAGAATCTTCAACCTTAACAACAAGCTTTTTTTCGCCATTGTCATCTTCAATCTCCGTTACACTTTTGTCTAGAAATTTACTGAATTTTTTATTTGCTTCTTTACTATAAGGTTCAAGTAAAAGAAGTGTCATCGGCAAAGTATCCCTTATTGCATCAATATGCCTTAAGAATTTTTTTAAATTTTGATCTAATTTTTTTCCTGTCATATGTTTTAAACATTACACCCAACGGTTACGGTTATCGCAAGTTGCGGGAGTAGGGATGCGGACTTGTCGGATTAACCATTTTCTTTCCTGGTTT
>NZ_JBGFSM010000040.1:0-4242 GCF_041679265.1 Autumnicola aciditolerans | reverse complement strand
ACAGGCAAGATTAAAAAAATATCGGGGTTTGCAAACCCCGATATTTTCTACTTACACAGTTTTTGAGATAGTCCCTTCCAAAATATTACCACATAAAACTTTGCATTAAGTTTTAGCTAGCCTGTTTTTCTTACCTTTTGAAGAGTAGATCTACCGCTCCTTTATTTACGATAATAATCCATTATGCTCCCTGTTATTTTTGCTGAGACCTTTTTTAATAGGTGTGCAGATTAATCAACCTTCTGTGATGAAATAAAGAGAGAATTTTTACTAATCTATTCTTGTAGCTATGCTATTCCTCTGGAAATTATTTTTTGAAAAAGCTTGAATTGGAGAATTTAAATTGAGGATGGGAGAAGATCTAAATCTCAATTTCGTACTCCTCTATCATCTTGAGTATAACCTTTTCGGTTCCCGAAAGGCTGGTGTAGTTCTTTTGATCGTCATCCTTCACTTTTTGGAAATAAGGAACAATTCTTCCATTTTCATAATCTTCCACAATTTTTGGATGGACATAATAGCTTCTGCAAACAGAACGCGTGTTTCCTAGTCCAGAAGCAGCAGCATCATAAGCCGTAATAATGTTTTTTTTGTTTTCTTTTTCATCCGGGGTATATCCGGCTTCTTTTAGCGTTTCAAAAAAGATCTTGGTGGCAGACCAGGTCCGGAAGTCTTTCGCTGAAAACATATCGCCACTAAGTTCATGAATATAATCATTTATCATCCCGCTATCTATAGCCTGCTTATGGCCCTTCTCATCATAAAATTTAAAAAGTTCCCACCCTGGAATTTCTTCACACTGATTGATAAGCTTAATAAGCTTTCTGTCTTTAACGCTTATAGAATGTTCTTTTCCTTTTTTCCCCACAAATTCAAACTTTACTTCATGTTTATAGGTTTTAACATGCCTGGTGCGAAAAGTGGAAAGGCCATATGTCTTATTGTTTTTTGCATAATAATCATTACCAATCCTTATGTGGGTCTCTTCCATAAGTCTTATTATGAGCGCAAGTATTTTCCGGCGGGACATTTCCGGTAAATCCAGATCTTCATCTACCTGCTTTCTGATTTTAGGGAGCTTCTTTCCAAAAGCAGCCATTTTAAAAAATTTTGTCTGGTTCCTTATTTTTGACCAAAGGGGATGATACATATATTGTTTTCGCTGCTTATCATCCCTTCCTACTACCTGCAAATGTCCATTTTCAAGATGTGTTATGCGAACATTCTGCCATGCTGGTGGAATTACCAGCTTTTTTATTCTTTCCAGGGTTACTTTATCCGAAATCTTTTCTTCTTTTTGGAAATAAGCAAAACCACGTCCCACCTTTTTTCTGCTAATTGAAAGATGATGTTCTGCCACATATTTGAGATTAGCCATTTTTATGGCTTCCAGCGGATCTTTTACCAGGGTATCCAGCTCTTCAGGAGAAAGGGTCATTGCTTTTTGATTACAAGATAAACTGAAAAGGCTGCAGGAATTGATAAAATATTGTGAAAGTTGAATTAATAAAAACAAAAACTCCCTTTCAGAAATGAAAAGGAGTTTGAAGAAATTCAGACCCTGGTATTATTCAAAATAACTAAAAGTTTCACCTTCTTTTATTTTAAGAACACTCTCATAAATTAAATTTATTACTCCTTCAACATCTTTTTTATGTACCATTTCTACCGTGGTATGCATATAGCGTAAAGGAAGGGATATTAATGCAGAAGCCACACCACCATTGCTATAGGCAAAAGCATCGGTATCGGTTCCTGTAAACCTCGAGTTCGCCATTCTTTGAAAGGCAATATTTTTTTCTTCCGCAGTTTCAATTAGTAATTCCCTTAATTTATTCTGAACGGCAGGAGCATAAGAAATAACCGGCCCATCCCCAATTTTAGTAAGGCCATTTGTTTTCTTCTCAATCATTGGAGTAGTGGTGTCATGAGTTACATCAGTAACAATCGCTACATTTGGCTTGATTCGCTGAGTGATCATTTCAGCTCCCCGAAGCCCTATTTCTTCCTGAACAGAGTTGGTTACATATAAGCCAAAAGGCAATTTTTTATTGTTCTCTTTCAAAAGTCGTGCTACCTGTGCAACCATAAATCCGCCGATGCGATTATCGAGTGCGCGGCATACAAATTTATCTTCATTAAGTACGAAAAACTCATCTGGATAAGTAATCACGCAACCAACATGAACCCCAAGTTTTTCTACTTCATCCTTTGTTGAACATCCCACATCTATACATATATTGTCCATTTTAGGAGACTGTTCCTTCTCTTTATCACGGGTATGAATGGCGGGCCAGCCAAAAACACCTTTAACTATTCCATTTTTAGTATGAATATTTACTCTTTTGGAAGCAGCAATCTGGTGATCACTTCCACCGTTTCTAATTACATAAATAAGACCATCCTCTGTAATATAGTTAACATACCAGGAAATTTCATCGGCATGCCCTTCAATAACAACCTTAAAAGCTGCATCAGGATTAATAACACCTACGGCAGTCCCGTAAGTATCCGTGATAAACTCATCTACATAGGGTTCAAGGTATTTCATCCATAATTTTTGCCCTTCTGATTCATAGCCGGTAGGGGCGGCATTGTTTAAATATTTTTCGAGGAAGTCAAGTGATCCTTTATTGAGTATTTTTTCAGTTTTCATAAAATTTAAATTTCAACGAATTTAATAAGAATAAAATGCTTCGCAATTTTAGATTGATTAATTTTGGAATGGTTTTAGTACAAACCTTCTGTAAAAATAGCTAAGGAGTGAAAAAAATTCTGTTCATATTATTAGGCTTTGCTGTTTCAAAAGGATATTCCCAGCAAGAAGCTGAAAAGGATTCCATTCAACCTACTTATATGATCATAGCAGGAGATACCGTACCGAGAATGAGTATTGATCTGGATGAGGTTGTTCTCCTGAAAAAACTCAAATTTAAGGATAATGCTGAAAGAAGGCGTTATCTTATTCTGAGGAGAAAAACGAGAAAAGTTTACCCTTATGCTAAATTGGCATCTGAAAGGCTTGTGGAATTGAATAGCCGGTTGGAAGATATTCATTCCAAGCGTGCGAGGAAAAGATATACAAAAATTGTTCAGGATTATATTGAAGATCAATTCTCTGGAGAACTCAAGAAACTAACCCATACCGAAGGGCAGATATTAGTAAAATTGATCCATCGACAGACCGGTACTACTGCTTTTAATTTAATAAAAAATCTTAAAAGTGGTTGGCGGGCCTTTTGGTACAATACCACTGCAAGTTTGTTTGAAATCTCTTTAAAAGAAGAATATCATCCGGAATCTAATCAGGAGGATTATTTAATTGAAGATATTTTGCAGCGCTCTTTCCAATCTAATATCCTGGAGCCACAGGCTACCGCTCTGGATTTTAAATACATAGAACTCACTGACAAATGGAGCGATGGAAATAAAAATAGTTGATTTGTTAAGTTTTTCTTTCGGAATTTAAATTCTTTTTCTATCTTGCTAAAGTTGTAATAGAATGGATTGAGACAGATTCTTTTCTGTTTAGTATAAATTCCTCTCTAATTTTTTAAGTAGTTTAATCTAAATATCAGGCCTTTAAAATTGGCTTTAAATTTATCTTAAATTTAAATTCGATAAATTGTTGGAAAAGCTGATAACTGTCTTATATTTGCAGCCGCTTAAGCAGAAATGCTAAGGTGGGAGTTCATTGAGATTTGGGGATTGCGCGGCAGGAAGGAGTAAAGGAATTTTCTTGAAAAAAGATTTGCGGGGGAATAAAAAAGCGTTGTATATTTGCACCCGCCTAACCAAAAAGGTAGGGTCGCTTTTAGAAAAAGGAAAAAGCGCAGTTCTTGAGTGGTATTGAGGTAAAAATCGGCTTTTAAAAAAGATCAAAAAAACTTTAAAATAAAGTTTGGTGGTTAAAGAAAAAGAGTTGTATATTTGCAGCCGCTTAACCGGGTAGGTGAGTGGGCTTTGAGAGCAAGTAAGTTCATTGAGAAATACTGAAAAAGAGATCGCCGGCAGGGGCAAAGGATAGGGTTCGATTCCCTGGGTTTCAACAAAGACAATAATCAGGTAACAAGGATCAACAAGCAATGAGGAATTGTGGTAATTGGTAACTGATAATTGATATTTGAAAGATCATTGACATATTGAATTGACAAGAAGTTTTATAGGAGTAATCCTTTAAAACGAGTAGCAAAGAATTAAGACTAGAAGAGTCATCTTTTGAGCTTTATTTTGTTTTGTTCC
>NZ_JBGFSM010000039.1:0-4269 GCF_041679265.1 Autumnicola aciditolerans | reverse complement strand
TTTTGGCTATATTTATTAGAATGAACCTATTGCCATGGAAAAGTTTATTCTTAATGCCGGAAAGGTCCTGGCCAGATGGCGGTCAGGAATAAATTATTTCATGGAGGAGAAAGTGCAGCAAAGTTCCACCAATCTTATTCTTTTCCTGCTATCAACTTACGCGCTATGTATCCTAAGCTTCAGCCTTTTCTTCGGACTTCAGGCTATTATTGATAATTACCTCACTTTCCTGATCCTTCTTATCATAATGCTTTTGATCCTTGTGTGGGTAGCCGTGTTTTATGAATCGGAAAAACATTTGGAAACCGGCCGCCATGAGTTCCAGATGGTTCCTCTTAAGAAGTTCCAGGTAAGGTTTGAATTGCTGCATCTTGATAAGGAGTCAAGAGAGCAATTCATTCGGCTCTTGAAAGGACTGCGGGTAAGGAAAAAGATCAATTTCACCATGGGCAACAAAAGCGGGGACTCGGCCAATCATCGTATCCTTTTTGTATTGTTTGATGAACTGGTGGTTGGAGGAATTCAGGAGCTTACCGGGGAGCGCAAGCGTAGCTTTTTCAATCTACTCAAAGAATCTTTTTTAATGAACAATGAGCCGCTAAAAGAAAACACCTTAAAGACCAGTTTTTCCACCTGGAAAAATGACCAGGAAAAAATTAATTCCCGCAATCAGCGAAAATTCATCCGGCAGCTACTTGGCAAAGAATAATTATAGCATAATTTCCTTCTTATTTCAGTTATCCTATTGTTTTACAGGCATTTGCTTTCATAAGTTTGTCCTGCGCAAAAATGTAAAAGGCCTTTTACTCATTTTTAATTCTAATCCTAATCGTTATGAATGAGCAAAAAGAAGTGGTGGGTTTACTTGAAGACATCAAGCACTTACTCTCCCACACTAAAAAAGTAATGAACGTGGAAGACCTGGCCCAATATACCGGGCTTTCCAAAAGCAAGATATATAAGCTTACGCATCTGCGGCTTATCCCTATGGGGAACAATCCAAATATCCGTCAGAAGTTTTTTGACAAGGATAAGATAGATGCCTGGCTGCTGGGTGAACCTGAGCTTTCTGATGAATTCCTTGAACAGCAGTTCAACCAGAAGCTGCTAAAAAACCGGAAGTAGGTTTAGTATAAACTAATTTCAAAATTTTTGAAGATGAAAAAGTTATCCTATATCCGGGTGGGTACCTGCTATTATAAGATTGTGCAGATGCCCACCATCACCGGGAGTTTTAATGAAACCCTGGTTCCATGGAATATCGAGACCCTACGCAATGATCACGGCAAAGCATTTATAGGCACCATTAAAAAGTATGATGGCTTTACCTGTCTTCCCGGCCATAAAGATTTTAAGCAGGAATGCCATGGGTTCTATAATACCTATTCTCCCTTGCCATATTTCCCGCAGGAAGGTAAAGTTGAAATCTCCCTGCGCTTTATGAACCATATCTTTGGGAGCCAGGTGGAGCTGGGATTGGACTACCTGCAACTGTTATATTTAAAACCGCTGCAGATGTTACCTATTCTGTGCTTGGTTTCTAAAGAAAGGGTTACCGGTAAGACCACTTTCCTTAAATGGTTAAAGGCCATTTTTGATAATAACCTGACTTACCTCACCAATGATAACTTCAGCAGCCAGTTTAATGCTGACTGGGCTAACAAACTTCTTATTTGCATTGATGAAGTGCTTTTCAATAAAGAAGAGCTTACCGAACGCATCAAATACCTAAGCACCACCGATTTTAACAAGCTCGAAGCCAAAGGCAAGGACAAGAGGGAGGTGGAATTCTTTAGCAAGTTTATCCTCTGCAGCAACAATGAAGACAACTTCATTAAAATCGATCATGAGGAAACGCGTTTTTGGGTGTTGAAGATTCTTACCCTGGAAAAAGAAGAAACACATTTTCTAGAAGATCTGAAAGCAGAGATTCCGGCTTTTCTGTACTACTTGGATCACCGGACCTTAACTACCAGGAACAGCACCCGGATGTGGTTTACCCCGGAAGAAGTACGTACTGATGCGTTAGCAAATTTGATGCAAAATAACCGAAACCGGGTGGAAAAGGAACTGGCCAGTATCCTCTTAAGCCTTATGGAAACTTATGAAGTGGAAGAAGTAGCTGTTTGCCCTATGGATGCGTTACAGGTTCTAAACCGCACCCGGATTAAAACCGATCTAACGCAATTGCGACAGATTTTAAAAAAGGACTGGAAGCTGAAAAACCAGGACAATTCTCTCAGCTATCAGAAAATGATCATGTGGCTGGAGGGTGGTCTCGGACTAACGCCGGCGAAGGGACGCTACTATACGGTTACAAAATCATTTTTACTGCATCGCTTTGGGGAAGAACAGAAATTTGGTGAATTGATGCAAAAATGATACGGCTGCCAAGGCTTTGTTTTTAAAGGTTTCCCCAGCAGAAAGTCATCATTCCAGGTCATCCCGGAAGGATCATATTAGCAAACATCTCTAAGTATTTCTTTTTTTTTGATGAATGATGAGAAAATATAAATAAGCCCAGTGATAGCAGGAGTTTTCCCCCTCATCGTTTTCCTCATCGTTTTTTCATCAAAGGATAATGATGAAGTGGGAATGACAAGATTTAGTAGTTCTAAATAATGAAAAGCAACATGGAAAGAATGAATAATATAGCTAAGAGCTGTGAAAGCGCCCGTAATGTTTGCATCGTAAAAACGCTTGCAAAATTAGGGCACTTTCCCAGCAGAACATCGGAAAAAGAAGCTTGGTTTCTGAGTCCCCTTCGGTCAGAAACCCAAGCCTCTTTCAACGTCTCTTTAGTGAAGAATTTATGGTATGACTTCGGATTGGAAAAGGAGGTTCCATTATCGATCTGATCATGGAAATGAAATTCTGTTCTGTAAAGGAAGCATTGGAATTTCTAGAGGAGGAAACTATTATTCCTTTTTTTGATGTGCCTATACTACAATTGCCTTCGGAAAATAAAATTGAAATCATAGCTATAGAACCTTTAAAACATTTAGCCTTAAAAGGCTATTTACGCTGCAGGAACATTCCTCTTGAAATTGCCCGGAGGTACTGTAAAGAAATTTGGTACAGGATGAACAACAGGGAGTATTTTGCAATAGGCTTAGAAAATTGCCTGGGAGGATGTGAACTTCGGAATAAATATCATAAAAATTCTTCCTCTCCAAAATCGTATAGTTTTATTGACCGTTCATCGGATCTACTGCTCGTAACAGAAGGCATGTTTGATTTTCTATCCCTGGCAGTTTTGAATGAAGAAATGGTGACTGCATCAGATGTTATAATTCTTAATTCCCTTTCCTTTCTCAAAGACTTGAAAAACAGAATTCCGGAATACCGGGAAGTAATGCTCTTTTTTGATAATGACCCTGCAGGAGAAAAAGCTACTAAAGAGGTATTAGGACTTTATGATAATGTTACTGATTGCAGTAACTCATATAAGAAGTATAAAGACCTGAATGTAAAATTGAATGCTATTCGAAGGAATGTTATCGTTCAACGAACATTTAAATAAGGGGTAGCCAAACGATGGATTTATTATGAGTTGGAAAGCAAAGCAAGATGTGTCATTGTCATGACAAATCTTGCTTTGCGCCCGGAGGTTGCAAAGATTTTTAAAAGAAAAAATGAAAAGGGAATACATCCAGATCCGCTGCTCAATGTACGAGAAGAAGCTGCTTAAAAGAAGAGCGGCCAGGGCAGGAATTTCCCTTTCAGAATATCTTCGGGCTACTGCTTTTGAAAGAAACATTGTTGAGCGTATTACTGCGGAGCAACTGGAAGCTTACCAGATGCTGGTACAGTACAAAAACAACTTTGCCCGCATCAGCAATATGTTTAAAAAACGGGACCCGAAACTGGCTGTGGCGGTAAGTCAGCTTGCCGAAGAGATCAGGAACCACCTTAAAAACTTTAAAAAATGATCGGGAAAGGACATGCCATTTCCAGGACAGGCGCTTCTTTAGCTTATGGCTGGAACCAGGAGAAAGAGGCTGAAGTGATGCTAAAAGAACATTTAGCCGGGGACAATCCTGCAGAAATCACCGAAGAATTTAAGATCATCCAGCCTCAAAACCAGCGGTGCACCAATAACACCCTGAGTTTTATAGTCAGTCCTACCATAGAAGATGGGAAGAACATGAGCTCCAAAGACCTTGGAGAAATTGCCAAAGAATTTTTGCAGCAGATGAAGCTTCAAAACCACCAGGCCATTGGCTTTGTCCACCGTGACAAAGCACATACCCATATTCATATCTATGC
>NZ_JBGFSM010000038.1:0-4554 GCF_041679265.1 Autumnicola aciditolerans | reverse complement strand
CCGGCAGAACTTTCAGATAAATTTCAGCAATGGAAAGATGAAGGCCATAAAATGTTTAAAATGAAGATTGGCCGGAGCAAAAAGGAAGATGTTGATCGTCTTGAAGCAGCAAGAAAAACTATAGGCGAAGGTGAATTGTTTGTAGATGCCAATGGAGCATATTTTCCAAAAGAAGCCATAGAAATGGCCGGTATCTTAAACCATTTTGAAGTAAAATGGTTTGAAGAGCCGGTAACTTCAGATAATCTGAGGGGAATGCGTTTTGTAAAGGAAAGTATTCCCGCTCCAATTCGTGTTGCTTCCGGCGAGTACGGTTTTACCCCCGGATATTTTAAAAGTATGCTCGATAAAACTGCAGTAGATGTGTTGCAGGCAGATGCCACCCGCTGCGGTGGAATTACCGGGCTTTTAAAAGCTGGCGAATTATGCGAGGCATTTCATCTTCCAATTTCAGCACACTGCGCCCCTTCCCTTCACCTGCATCCTTCCCTTTCTATACAACCAATGCAACATGTAGAATATTTTAGGGATCATGTACGGATAGAAAAAATGTTCTTTGATGGATATGCTGAAGCCAGGGAAGGCAAACTAAAGCCAGATCTGTCCAGAAATGGATTAGGACTTGACTTTAAGTTTAAAGATGCACAGAAGTACAAAATCACGTAAAAAAAAATAGAATGCAAAATATAGAGCAATACGGGGAACTAGGGGAAAAATTAAAGGAAGCCATAAAAGGGGAAGTAAATTTTGAAGAAGATTACCGGGCGTTATACG
Organism: Autumnicola aciditolerans; assembly: GCF_041679265.1. Classification (NCBI taxonomy): domain Bacteria; kingdom Pseudomonadati; phylum Bacteroidota; class Flavobacteriia; order Flavobacteriales; family Flavobacteriaceae; genus Autumnicola; species Autumnicola aciditolerans. The sequence continues at coordinate 3,780 of NZ_JBGFSM010000038.1, read as the reverse complement.
CCACAGATGCTTCCAATTACCGGCAGGTTCCTGTAGGAGTGGTTTATCCAAAAGATAAAGAAGATATTATTAATACGGTAAATTTATGCCGGGAATACGATTTGCACCTGCTTACCCGTGGTGGTGGTACAAGCCTGGCGGGAGAATGTTGTAATTCTGGCCTGGTGATGGACTTTAGCAGGCATTATAACAAAATACTGGAAGTAGACCCCAGGAAGAAAACGGCAAGAATACAGACGGGTTTGGTGCTGGACGACCTTAACCGGGCATTAAAAGAACATCAGCTTATTTTTGGGCCAGATCCTGCCACGCATGATCACTGTACACTTGGCGGTATGATGGGCAATAATTCCTGCGGAATCCATTCAGTTATGGCGCAGGTGGAAGACGGCGGTGTGCGTACTTCAGATTTTGTACAATCTATGGAAGTGCTTACCTATGATGGAAATGTGTTTGAAGCCGGGGAAACTTCAGAAGAAGAACTGGAAAAAATAATTGCAGAAGATAATCCCAAAGGAGAAATCTACAACGGCCTTAAGAAAATAAGGGATCAATATCAGCAGGAAATAAGAGATGGTATTCCGGAAATTCCCAGAAGGGTCTCCGGTTACAACCTTGATGAGCTTCTCCCGGAGAGGAACTTTAATGTTGCGCGGTCTTTGGTGGGAACAGAATCTACCTGTGCCGTTTTTCTGGAAGCCACCGTACGGTTAATAAAATTGCCAAAAGCCAGGTCCCTTTTAATTCTTGGTTACGACTCTGCCTATGAGGCAGGAGACCATGTAACCGAAATTATGAAACATAAGCCTATTGGGCTGGAGGGCATGGATAAAAAATTGATCACTTACATGCATAAAAAGCACCTTCATGAGGAGGTACTTAATCTGTTGCCTGATGGTGATGGATGGCTTCTTGTGGAATTTGGCGGGGAAAGTAAGGAAGAAACCGATGAAAAAGCGAGGAAGTTAATGGACCAGCTGAAGGGCAGTTCTAATGCTCCCGATATGAAGCTTTATGATGATAAAAAAGAAGAGCAGAGAGTTTGGGAAATCAGGGAAGCCGGCTTAGGGGCCACTGCCTTTGTACAGGGACTGCCAGATATGTGGCCAGGCTGGGAAGACTCGGCCGTACCCCCTGCAAAAGTGGGCGATTATTTAAGGGCGCTCAGGAAACTATTTCAGAAGTATGATTATGATCCTGCTTTATATGGCCATTTTGGGCAGGGATGCATCCATTGTCGTATAGGTTTCGATCTAAAGACAAAAGATGGTATAGAAAAATATAAAAGTTTTACCGATGAAGCTGCCGATCTTGTGGTAAGTATGGGCGGTTCCCTTTCCGGAGAACATGGAGACGGGCAGGCACGCGGCCCATTGTTGCATAAAATGTATGGCGAAAAGCTGATGGATGCTTTTCATAAATTCAAGGAAACTTGGGATCCTCACTGGAAGATGAATCCTGGTAAAGTAATAGATGCTATGAAAAGGGATGAAAATTTGCGTTTAGGCACAGATTTTAATCCGAAAGATCCTAAAAAGACGTATTTTAAGTATCCTGAGGATAAAGGCAGTTTTCACCGGGCAACTATGCGTTGTGTGGGTGTTGGAAAATGCAGAAAAACAGAATCCGGCACCATGTGCCCCAGTTATATGGTAACCCGGGATGAAAAACAGGTAACCCGTGGCCGAGCCCACCTGCTTTTTGAAATGATGCGTGGAAAGGAACTGGAGGGTGGGTTCAAAAATGAAAAAGTAAAAGAATCCCTTGATCTTTGCCTTGCCTGTAAAGGTTGTCTGGATGAATGCCCAGTGAGCGTGGATATGGCAACCTATAAAGCGGAATTCCTGGCTCATTACTACAAAGACAAGATAAGGCCAAGGTCTGCTTATGCCTTTGGTTATATAGATAAATGGGCAGAAAAAGCTTCAAAAATGAGCGGTGTGGCTAATTTTATGAGTCACCAGGATACTTTTGAAAAAATTATGAAATCTTTAGGGGACATTGCCCCGGAGCGGGAAATCCCAAAGTTTGCAGAAAAGCCTTTTACAAAAATCCACAGGTATTCTGAAGATAAGCATGACCTGGAAAAAGCGGTGGTACTATGGCCGGATACCTTTAATAATTACTTTTTTCCAGAGGTACTGCAGGCCGGCGAAAAGATTTTGAAGAGTGCAGGGTTAAGAGTAATTGTTCCCAGGCGAAAATTCTGTTGCGGCCGGCCGCTTTACGACTTTGGAATGTTGGATGAAGCACGTTCTTACTTGAGGAATATCTTGGATAATCTTAGCCATCTTATTCAGGAGGGAGTTCCGTTTGTAGGTTTGGAAGCCAGTTGTATAGCAGTTTTTAGAAACGAGCTGGGTAACCTTTTCCCTAATGACAATAATGCGCTTCGGCTTAAAAAGAATTTTAAGACCCTGCCGGAATTTATACTGGAGCATGAAGATAAATTTCATTTTAAAAAGCTGGGGGAAAGTGCTCTTATGCAGAAACATTGCCATCATAATGCCGTGATGGGATATGAGGCCGATCTGGAAGTGCTAAAAAAAGCAGGTGTGGAGGTAAATGTTCCAGATTCCGGATGCTGTGGCCTCGCCGGCAGCTTTGGGTTTGAAAAAGGGGAAAAATATAAAATATCCATGAAGGCCGGCGAAAGGGTGATCTTTCCGGCAGTTCGAAAAATGGAGGAAGATCTTTTAATTACCGACGGCTTTAGCTGCCGCGAACAAATAAAACATGGTACAGGTAAAATGCCGGAGCATCCGGCGATAATTTTAGCCAGGGCCATACAAGAAGAATAATAATCTAAAACCAGAAAATAATGATGAAATCGAAAACAGTCGTAATAACGGGTGCTTCTGCAGGAGTTGGAAGGGCCACAGCCAGAGAATTTGCAAAAGAAGGGGCGAAAATACTGCTCATAGCACGAGGCAGAGATGGCCTTGAAGGGGCAAAACGGGAAGTGGAAGAAGCAGGAGGACAAGCCTGGACTTACCTTGCCGATGTTGCCAATCCCGAGCAAGTGGAACAGGCGGCAGATTATGCTGAAGAAAATATTGGCCCTATAGATGTATGGATTAATAATGCCATGGTTAGCGTGTTCAGCAAAGTTTTGGATATGAAACCAGAAGAATATAAAAGAGTTACAGAAGTAACTTACCTGGGGCAGGTTTATGGAACCCTGGCGGCTTTAAAGCGAATGAAGGACAGGAATTGTGGCAGGATTATCCTGGTAGGTTCCGCGCTCTCCTACAGAGGGATTCCTCTTCAGTCCGCTTATTGTGGTTCCAAACATGCCATCCAGGGATTTTTCGAATCCCTTCGCGCAGAACTGCTTCATGACGGTATAAATGTAAGTCTTTCCATAGTGCACCTTCCGGCCATGAACACCACTCAGTTTGGATGGGTAAAAACAAGGTTCGATAAAAAACCAAAACCCATGGGCAAAATCTTTCAGCCGGAAGTAGCGGCAAGAGCTATTGTTGAAGTTGCCGAATCTGGAGAACGTCTGAGAATGGTGGGATATTCCACTCTAAAAACCGTGTTAGGTAACCAGGTGCTCCCTGGCTATCTGGATCATTACATGGCAGAGAACGGCATTAGTGGGCAGTTAACTCCACATGATGAGGATCCAAACAGGCAGGATAATTTATGGGAACCGGTACCCGGAGACCAGGGCACTTATGGTGGATTTAGTGACCAGGCGCAGAGTTACAGCATTTATGATAAACTTTATGAAAACCGCAAAACCCTTGGCCTAATAGCAGGAACCTTTTTAGG
>NZ_JBGFSM010000037.1:3403-5318 GCF_041679265.1 Autumnicola aciditolerans | reverse complement strand
GGAGTAATCCTTTAAAACGAGTAGCAAAGAATTAAGACTAGAAGAGTCATCTTTTGAGCTTTATTTTGTTTTGTTCCTTAGGGAACAAGGCGAAAAAACTTTTAGGAGTTGTTAAGATATATAAGAAACAACGATGAAGAGTTTGATCCTGGCTCAGGATGAACGCTAGCGGCAGGCTTAACACATGCAAGTCGAGGGGTAACAGGGTGCTTGCACCGCTGACGACCGGCGCACGGGTGCGTAACGCGTATACAATCTACCGCTTACTGAGGGATAGCCCATGGAAACGTGGATTAATACCTCATGGTATTATTTGGTGGCATCATTAAATAATTAAAGGTTACGGTAAGCGATGAGTATGCGTCCTATTAGCTAGATGGTGTGGTAACGGCATACCATGGCAACGATAGGTAGGGGTCCTGAGAGGGAGATCCCCCACACTGGTACTGAGACACGGACCAGACTCCTACGGGAGGCAGCAGTGAGGAATATTGGACAATGGGCGGGAGCCTGATCCAGCCATGCCGCGTGCAGGAAGACTGCCCTATGGGTTGTAAACTGCTTTTATACGGGAAGAACCACCCCTACGTGTAGGGGTTTGACGGTACCGTAAGAATAAGGATCGGCTAACTCCGTGCCAGCAGCCGCGGTAATACGGAGGATCCAAGCGTTATCCGGAATCATTGGGTTTAAAGGGTCCGTAGGCGGATGTATAAGTCAGTGGTGAAAGTCTGCAGCTTAACTGTAGAACTGCCATTGATACTGTATATCTTGAGTTGTTATGAAGTGGTTAGAATGTGTAGTGTAGCGGTGAAATGCATAGATATTACACAGAATACCGATTGCGAAGGCAGATCACTAATAACACACTGACGCTGATGGACGAAAGCGTAGGTAGCGAACAGGATTAGATACCCTGGTAGTCTACGCCGTAAACGATGGTTACTAGCTGTCCGGCCTAATTGAGGGCTGGGTGGTTAAGCGAAAGTGATAAGTAACCCACCTGGGGAGTACGTTCGCAAGAATGAAACTCAAAGGAATTGACGGGGGCCCGCACAAGCGGTGGAGCATGTGGTTTAATTCGATGATACGCGAGGAACCTTACCAGGGCTTAAATGCAGTCTGACAGGGGTGGAAACACCTTTTTCTTCGGACAGATTGCAAGGTGCTGCATGGTTGTCGTCAGCTCGTGCCGTGAGGTGTCAGGTTAAGTCCTATAACGAGCGCAACCCCTTTTGTTAGTTGCCAGCACATAATGGTGGGAACTCTAGCAAGACTGCCGGTGCAAACCGCGAGGAAGGTGGGGATGACGTCAAATCATCACGGCCCTTACGTCCTGGGCCACACACGTGCTACAATGGTAGGGACAGAGAGCAGCCACTTCGCGAGAAGGAGCGAATCTACAAACCCTATCACAGTTCGGATCGTAGTCTGCAACTCGACTACGTGAAGCTGGAATCGCTAGTAATCGCATATCAGCCATGATGCGGTGAATACGTTCCCGGGCCTTGTACACACCGCCCGTCAAGCCATGGAAGCCGGGGGTACCTGAAGTCCGTTACCGCGAGGGACGGCCTAGGGTAAAACTGGTAACTGGGGCTAAGTCGTAACAAGGTAGCCGTACCGGAAGGTGCGGCTGGAACACCTCCTTTCTAGAGCAAGGTCTTTTACTTATAAGAGACATGCGCAATTTTTAAAGGGAAGTCTCAAGAGAAGTCCTTTTGGTCTTGATTTTTTGCTTGTCAATTTAATTATAGAATGGTGAATAGTGAAAAGTGAATAGTGAGAAGTTGAAAGACTTTAAACTGAAAAAACTTTACACTTGAAACTGTTTTAGGACAGTCTCATAGCTCAGCTGGTTAGAGCGCTACACTGATAATGTAGAGGTCGGCAGTTCGAGTCTGCCTGAGACTAC
>NZ_JBGFSM010000037.1:0-3303 GCF_041679265.1 Autumnicola aciditolerans | reverse complement strand
AGAGATTTATAACTAAAGAAGAGCAAATTATATTAAGTATTTAGGTTCAAAATTGAATTTAAGTACGAGCAAATTAGAAGGTAAAAAGCATACAAGCTAAATAAGGGCGTATGGGGAATGCCTGGGCTCTCAGAGGCGAAGAAGGACGTGATAAGCTGCGAAAAGCTGCGGGGATTGGCACATACGAATTGATCCGCAGGTATCCGAATGGGGCAACCCACTGTATTGAAGATACAGTACATCGTAAGATGGGCAAACCCGGGGAACTGAAACATCTAAGTACCCGGAGGAAGAGAAAACAAAAGTGATTGCGCTAGTAGCGGCGAGCGAACGCGCATTAGCCCAAACCAATGAGTTTACGGACTTATTGGGGTTGTAGGACCACGATATTCGATGCACATAGAACTGGAACATTTTGGAAAGAATGACCGTAGAGGGTGATAGTCCTGTACAGGTACAAATGTGTTATTGATAGTGGTATCCTGAGTAGTGCGGGGCACGGGAAACCCTGTATGAATCTGGCGGGACCATCCGCCAAGGCTAAATACTCCTGAGAGACCGATAGTGAACCAGTACCGTGAGGGAAAGGTGAAAAGAACCGTGAATAACGGAGTGAAATAGATCCTGAAACCATACGCTTACAAGCGGTCGAAGGCTTTACCTTCCCCCTTTTGGGGGTTAGGGGGCTAACGGCGTGCCTTTTGCATAATGAGCCTACGAGTTACCGTTTCCAGCAAGGTTAAGGATTTCAGATCTGGAGCCGTAGCGAAAGCGAGTCTTAATAGGGCGTTATAGTTGGTAATGGTAGACGCGAAACCGTGTGATCTACCCTTGGGCAGGTTGAAGCTGTGGTAACACATAGTGGAGGACCGAACCCGTTGACGTTGAAAAGTCTTGGGATGACCTGAGGGTAGGGGTGAAAGGCCAATCAAACTCGGAAATAGCTCGTACTCCCCGAAATGCATTTAGGTGCAGCGGTACATTAGTTTTATAGAGGTAGAGCTACTGATTGGATGCGGGGGCTTCACCGCCTACCAATTCCTGACAAACTCCGAATGCTATAAAATGATGTGTACCAGTGAGGGCATGGGTGCTAAGGTCCGTGTCCGAGAGGGAAAGAACCCAGACCATCAGCTAAGGTCCCCAAATATATGTTAAGTTGAAGAAACGCGGTTGGACTGCCCAGACAGCTAGGATGTTGGCTTGGAAGCAGCCATTCATTTAAAGAGTGCGTAACAGCTCACTAGTCGAGCGGTCCGGCATGGATAATAATCGGGCATAAACATATTACCGAAGCTATGGCTTCTAACATAAGTTAGAGGGGTAGGGGAGCATTGTAACAACGTTGAAGGTGTACCTGCGAGGGATGCTGGAGTGGTTACAAAAGAAAATGTAGGCATAAGTAACGATAATGCGGGCGAGAAACCCGCACACCGAAAGACCAAGGTTTCCTCAGCTATGCTAATCAGCTGAGGGTTAGTCGGGTCCTAAGGCGAACCCGAAGGGGGTAGTCGATGGACAAGCAGTTAATATTCTGCTACTTGCCCCACGTTAAAGCGGACGGAGGCGTAAAGATGCTGCGTACTGACGGAATAGTACGTTGAAGGGAGTGGTAACACCCCAATAGTACACCAAAGCTACGGCGGCGGTGATAATGCATCGGCGCGACTTCCAAGAAAAGCGAGTGGAGTGCAACCCGTACCGTAAACCGACACAGGTAGTTGGGATGAGAATTCTAAGGTGCTCGAGAGATTCATGGCTAAGGAACTAGGCAAAATGGGCCCGTAACTTCGGGAGAAGGGTCGCCCACACCTTCCACCCCTTTGGGGGTTGGGGGGCTGTGGGCCGCAGTGAAGAGGTCCAGGCGACTGTTTATCAAAAACACAGGACTCTGCTAAATCGAAAGATGACGTATAGGGTCTGACACCTGCCCGGTGCTGGAAGGTTAAGAGGAGATGTTAGCTTTTAGCGAAGCATTGAATTGAAGCCCCAGTAAACGGCGGCCGTAACTATAACGGTCCTAAGGTAGCGAAATTCCTTGTCGGGTAAGTTCCGACCTGCACGAATGGTGCAACGATCTGGACACTGTCTCAGCCATGAGCTCGGTGAAATTGTAGTATCGGTGAAGATGCCGATTACCCGCTACGGGACGAAAAGACCCCGTGCACCTTTACTATAGCTTAGTATTGACTTTGGACAAGTGATGTGTAGGATAGGTGGGAGACATTGAAGCGGTATCGCCAGGTATCGTGGAGTCATTGTTGAAATACCACCCTTTACTTGTTTGAAGCCTAACTTCTGAGAATGAAGGACAGTGCTTGGTGGGTAGTTTGACTGGGGTGGTCGCCTCCAAAAGAGTAACGGAGGCTTCTAAAGGTTCCCTCAGCACGCTTGGTAACCGTGCGCAGAGTGCAATGGCATAAGGGAGCTTGACTGAGAGACATACAGGTCGATCAGGTACGAAAGTAGAGCATAGTGATCCGGTGGCACCGCATGGAAGGGCCATCGCTCAAAGGATAAAAGGTACGCCGGGGATAACAGGCTGATCTCCCCCAAGAGCTCACATCGACGGGGGGGTTTGGCACCTCGATGTCGGCTCGTCACATCCTGGGGCTGGAGAAGGTCCCAAGGGTTGGGCTGTTCGCCCATTAAAGTGGCACGCGAGCTGGGTTCAGAACGTCGTGAGACAGTTCGGTCTCTATCTGTAGTGGGCGTTAGAAATTTGAGTGGACCTGATCCTAGTACGAGAGGACCGGATTGGACCAACCTCTGGTGCACCAGTTGTTCCGCCAGGAGCATTGCTGGGTAGCTACGTTGGGAAGGGATAAGCGCTGAAAGCATATAAGCGCGAAACCCACCACAAGATGAGATTTCTTTAAAGGACCGTGGGAGACGACCACGTTGATAGGCCACAGGTGTAAAGGCAGTAATGTCATAGCCGAGTGGTACTAATCATCCGTAAAGCTTGATGCAAGCCCCCTCCGGCTCCCCCAATAGGGGAGAGAAAAGGAGGGGGCAGAATAGCCTCTAAAACGCATATAATTGTTACTTCCAGGTAGTCTTCTTATGTTCTTTGTTTCTTATAATATGTCAACTTATTAGTCCCTTTGGGACAGTTAAAAGTTGGAAGTTAAAAGTGAGAAAGTAGCATTACTTTTAAACTTTAAGAACTTGACAACATTTTAACTCACAGTTTAAGGTGGTTATGGCAACGGGGCTCACCTCTTCCCATCCCGAACAGAGAAGTTAAGCCCGTTAGCGCAGATGGTACTGCTATTTGTGGGAGAGTATGTCACCGCCTTG
>NZ_JBGFSM010000036.1:2515-5789 GCF_041679265.1 Autumnicola aciditolerans | reverse complement strand
TATTAAATGATAATATGGAAGAAGGCGGTGGTAAAGACAAGCCTTCTTTTCATTTTACGAGGCCATCCCCGGGAACTTATCCCTACCAGTTTTTTTGGGACACCTGTTTTCACGTGTTTATATTTTGTGCCCTTGGAGAGCATGAAATGGCGAAAAACCACGTGAGAAGCCTTTTTGCCTTGCAGGCTGAAGATGGCTTTGTGGGGCACATGATCTACTGGGACAGGCTTAAACCGGGTAGGTGGACAGATATATTCCAGTCTTTGCCAAGGTTTAAAAATTTGTATAAAAGCCATATGAGTGCTATTATCCAGCCTCCCTTGATCGCACAGGCAGTGGAACGCATTTACAAAGATTCCAACGACAAAGAATTTCTGAAAGAAATGTTTCCAAAGCTGAAGAAATACTACAGCTGGCTGGCCAATAACCGGGATTTTGAGGATGATAAACTGCTCACCATTATTTCTACTTTTGAATCTGGAATGGATTGGAAACCCACTTTTGATATACCGGCGGGATTTACGCCCGGTAAAGCGAACTGGAAATTATTTTCCAGGGTCACGGGTATCGATTTCAGGAATTACGTGAATAATTATAACTACAAAAAAATTTACGAGAAAGGCTATTTCCTGGTGAAGGAAGTTGGTTTTAACACTATTTACGTTCAAAATTTAAGGGCAATGGCAAGCCTTTGCGAAATTATGGAAGATCCTGATGCAGAATCTTATAATACACTTTCAGATAAAGTAGAAGAAAGTATTATCAAGCTTATGTATAACAAAGAAGATAATGCATTTTATGATTGTTACGGAAAGGACAATAAACAGATTAAGATCCTTACTCCTACTGTTTTTTACCCGGTCATTCTAAAAGGTATATCCGAAGAAATGCGTAAAGCGGTAATGGACAGGCACTTTTTTAACAGTGAAGAGTTCCGTACCAAATATCCCATTCCTTCAGTAGCTAAAAAGGAAGCTGCATTTAACCCCAAACAGTCCATTTATATCTGGCGGGGCCCAACATGGATTGTCAATAACTGGTATTTGCATAAGTTTTTTATCAATACAGGTTATATGGATGAAGCTAGAAAAATGGTAAATAGTTTTAGGGAACTTATAGCCAAAAGCGGATTTCGGGAATATTACAATCCATTTACCGGAGAGGGTTATGGTGCCCATAATTTTACCTGGGGCGGGTTAATTATAGATATGATAAAGATGGAAGAAGAACATGAAAAAGCCTGAGAAGGATTTTTACTAAAAACGATCATACTTTATTCCACCAATTAGAAATACCTTTTATTTCTTCGGAGGACTTTTTCTGTTTTGTTCATTGATCTTCTTTTCACTTAGCAGAAATGCCACCAGGGCTTTCATTTCTCCGCTGGATAAAGATCCGCCGTAGGCGGGCATATCAGCACTCCCATTGGAAATCTGTAAGACAATCTGCTGTTCATCCAGCCTGTTTTCCACTTCAGTAAGTTCCGGCCCATTACTTCCTCCCTGCTCTCCTATTTTATGGCAATAAATGCATTTCATATCATAAAACAAATGCTTACCTCTTTCTGCCATAGCATTAGAATCTGGAATGCTAACATAATCTGCTAAGGGTTCTGCTTTAAAAGCAGGCACCCAGTCTGCTTTTAATCCGGCATACGTTAAAGAGCCCACAATAGCAATGGTAAGCGCAACTCCTGCCATAGCCCAGGGCCTTGTTAAAGGGCTGCGTTCTCCCCCACAGCTAAGAAAGGGAATAGAAAAAAGCAGGATAATCCCTAACAACGGGCCAAAAAATAAAAAATAGGGTTCCAAAAACCGGTTCATCAATGCGAATATGGCATAGATCCATTTAAAATACCAATCTGGTTTGGGCTCAATTTCCAGAATTGTGGGATCTGCCGGTTTCGTTAATTCCGGCGCACCTACAAGCCATGCCAGCAAAATCAAACCGATTAAAACGGCCAGGCTAAAAACCACATCTCTCCAGATAACATCAGGAAAAAATGGCACTCCTTTTTTCTTGAGCATTTTTTGGTACCATTGCCGGTAAGTTTTTGGATCTATTATTCTTCCAGGCTTTGGAGGTTCAGAAATACCATTGCGAAAAACAAGAAACAGGTGATATCCCACAATACTGAAAAGCAGCGCGGGGAAGAGAAATACATGCATGGCAAAATACCTGTTTAAGGTGTCCCCGCCCAATGTAGCTCCTCCAATAAAAAAATGGGCAATGGCATCGCCAACAAAGGGAATTCTTCCAGTTTGCTCCGCCACCAGGACACCCGTCCAGATCGCGTTGCTGTCCCAGCGCAGCAACTGGCCTGTCATAGCCATGGTAAGAGTTATTCCCAACAGTAATATTCCCGTTATCCAGCTCATTTCCCGCGGATATTTATAAGCGGCAGTAAGGTACACCCTAATCATATGAGCCCCAAGGAGGACCACCATTCCCGATGCTCCCCAGTTATGGAGGCCACGAATGAAACTCCCCATAAAAGCCTGGTTTTCTATATACTGCAAAGACTGGTATGCCGCGTTAACAGAAGGCTGATAAAGAAAAGCCAGGGCGATGCCGGTGAATACCTGTACGGTTAAACAAAATAAGGTGGCGCTTCCCCATACATAGTTCCAGCCGGTGCCGGGAGGAACCAGGTGCTCCTTAAGGGGCTTCAGCAATTCTGAAAACCCTCCTCTGTCATTCAGCCATTTACCGATTTTACGTAATTTCTTCTTCACACATCAATATTTGTTACCGGGATAGCTTCGGTTTCAAGTTCTACAATTCCGTTTTTAACTCTTAAAGGATAAGCATATAAACCGCGATTTGGCGGCCCGGCGGCACGGGATCCGTCCCGGTAAAAAGCGCCGCCATGGCAGGGGCAAAAGAACATTTGCGGAGATTCTTCCCATCTTACGGGACAACCCAGGTGGGAGCAGTTCACGCTAAACGCAATTAGTTGGTCTTCTTCATCCCTTCTTATATATGCCGCAGATTCATCAATTTTACCACTCCAGTCATACCTGGAGGCATTTCTAAAAGTCACTTTTTTTGTTTCCCCAACTTTAAAATCATTAAGCTTTCCTATTTCCCTCCATACGGTCCTGCGGTTGCCTATTACCGGTTCCAGCAGGTTGTTGAGCAAAGGAAGCGACAAAAAAGTCCCTATTAAGGCCACAATACCGCCAATGAGCTTTGATAAAAAGCTCTTACGCCCCATTTTATTTTCTTCGGAATTTTGCTCGCAATTACAACTCATCGTTTTCCGGTTTTTTTT
>NZ_JBGFSM010000036.1:0-2415 GCF_041679265.1 Autumnicola aciditolerans | reverse complement strand
CCCAGAATGGAACAACTCACGCAGGCTGCAAATAAGTAAAAAACCGCTCCCAAAGGTTGAAGCCTTAAATTTTTGTTTTTTGAGTAAACCGGAATCAGGAATATGAGTCCCGCCACCAGTAAAAAAACAGGAAGCGCTGCATCCGGAATTGATTGTACCCAACCGTCTGGCGCGGCTTTAATTCCGCAGATACTTAGACCAGATTCCGAAGAAATTTTCGCGGCACTTAAAAAATGTGCCGCCCACATCCCCAGGCTTCCCGTTAGCCAGGTTAAAAGTGCAAATCCGTTTTTATTTTCTGGTGCAATCCACTTCTTCTTCAGTAAAGCTGAAGGTAATGCTGCCCAAATGAATATTGGGACTACCATCAGGACAATTACATGTTGCAACATGGCTACACTATGTAACCCAAATTGCAACAAATTAGCCACAGGAGATGCCGTCATGACGTACAGCAGTAAAAATCCCGCCGTTATAGAGAGGAGCTTATTTCCACGTGGTTTAAACCAGATAAGGTAACTTCCGAAGAAAATTAGCAATGCCACCGACCATGAAAATGACCAGTTTTGAGATAGTAAAAAATAATCCTTCCAACTCATAGCAACGGTGTTAGGTAAACATAGGTGTACACACAAAGCCATACGATATCCACAAAATGCCAGTAGGCTTCCACACTGCCAATACCGGCTACAGTAAGCACTTTAAATTTACCAAATGAAAAGCCGAATAACAAGCTGATGGCAATAAGCCCCATAATTACGTGCAGCCCGTGAAATCCTGTTAAGGTGAAAAAACTGCTTCCAAAAACATTTTTACTTATGGTAACCTGCTTGTGGTAAAGTTCAATATATTCCATCATTTGTCCCGCCAAAAAAACGGCAGCCAGAATAATGGTGCCTCCCATATATAATTTGGCTTTTTTCCAACGGCCTTTTAATAAATTCTTTTTGCTTCTAATTAATGTAAAACTGCTTAGCACCAGGCCTGCGGTGAGGATTGTTGCCCTTTTTACATTTAGGAAATGCGCGACCATATCTGTAGCTCCCGTAAAATTACGATAGTAAACATACGCGATGATAAGGGCAATAAAGAAGAACGCTTCAGAGCCAATTAGGAAAAACATTAAAAGTTTGCCTCTGTCTTTCATCAATTAAGTCTTTTATCTTTATTATGAGGGTTTTTTAAATCCCAAAGTGGCCTGCGGCTATGTACTGGCGGCAACCTGTCAAAATTCTTCTCGCCTGGCGGAGACTGCGTTGCCCATTCCAGGGTCCAGGCATCCCAGGGATCGCCTTTAGCTGATGGTTTGTTTTTCAAGGTTTTATAAATATTCCAGAAAAAAATGGCAACTCCTCCAAACATGAGTACCGCCCCGGCACTGGAAATTATATTTAACAGCGTCCAGTATGGCAAATCAAAATAAGTGTAAACACGGCGAGGCATTCCTAAAATTCCTAAAAGATGCTGAACCAAAAAGGTCATATTAAAGCCGGTAACAAAGGTCCACAAATGCCATTTCCCAATCTTTTCTGAAAGTTGGCGCCCGCTTATTTTCGGGAACCAGTAATAAATTCCGGCAAAAGCAGCAAATACAGTGCCTCCCAGAAAAACATAATGCAGGTGGGCCACCACATAATACGTATCGGTAAGCTGCCAGTCTACAGGAACTATAGCGAAAGAAACCCCGCTAAGCCCTCCAATGGTAAAGTTGATAAGGAACATTAATGCAAATAACATTGATGTTGTAAAGCTGATGGAACCTTTATACATGGTTCCCACCCAATTAATGACTTTCACTCCCGTGGGAACGGCAATTAAAAAACTTGCCGCCCCAAAAAAGCCATTTACAACATTGGTATAACCTACCGCGAACATGTGGTGCATCCAAACCCCAAAAGAAAGCAGGGCGATAGCAATGGAAGAAACCGCAACAAAAGCATAGCCAAAAATAGGCTTTCTTGAATACACCGGGATTACTTCAGAAATAATCCCGAAAGCGGGTAATATTAAAATGTACACTTCCGGGTGGCCGAAGGACCAGAAAAAATGCTGCCACAGAGTAGCCGACCCTCCTGCGGAAGGAAGAAAAAACAGCGCGTCCATCTGCCGGTCAATCAGCAACATCGCAAGTCCCGCATTCAATAATGGCAGTGCCCCAAGTATAAGAAAGGCGTTTATAAAGCTCATCCACACAAACAGCGGCAACATGGTTAGTTTCATTCCTTTTACCCGCATGGTGAGTACAGTAACGGCAAAATTTGCCGCGGTGGTAATACTTCCAATCCCGGTAAGCATTAATCCCACGGTATAATAATCTATTCCTACATCTGGGGAATAAGGGGTTTCGCTTAAAGGAGCGTAATTAAACCAGCCTGCATTGGGAGCGCCCCCGGCAAAGAAACTAAAGTACAGTAA
>NZ_JBGFSM010000035.1:0-5825 GCF_041679265.1 Autumnicola aciditolerans | reverse complement strand
TTTCTTCCCGAAACCCCGACCAGTCCACGATTTAACAAAATTTCCCGTCTGCGCTCTGGTTTCGATGCCTTATAACGTCTCGTATAAAAACTGTGCGAGCGGGCGCGCGTGATTGTCCGCAGGACAATCCGCTTAGCTAGCGAGCACGATGTTTCGATTCAAGAACAAATTAAGCATTGTTTTTATACAGTGTTGCCACACGTTCTTTTCGATGATTTATATTTCGTTTTCCAGTCTTCTAAATGTCGCAATAGTTTTTATTCTTTTACTCTCATTGTCTGAATAATCAATGAATGATTGTGAAATTTCTAATTGAACAATATTTGGTTCTATTAACGTTATTTCATCAAGTTCAGAAGAATAGTATATAATTTCATCTGGTATTCGTTCAAAGTCAGATACTGTAACTAAATCGTCGTTTATCATCAGCTCATATTTCAACCAACGAGATCCGTAGGTACCTGAGTATGGTACGTCATCAAGTGATTGCATTCCTGGGAGCATTGCGTACATACGTATATTATAATAATCTGAAATACTCAATTCGTATCCTAGAATATTATTTTTATCGTAATTATCATTAAAATATAGTTCTTCAAGTTCCAATAGTAAATCTTTACCTTTTATCCCATCACCATTTAAATCGATTTCGGTTTGCGATTTATATTCTATCAATTCATATTCACCAATCAGCGGTGATACTATATTTTCTTCATCATCCGTGCAGGATAAAAATGTTGAGGAAACAAATAGTGTAATAAGTAGTAACAGCTTTGCTTTAAATATTTTCATTTTTTAGAATTTATTCTTTTTGTTGTTTCTTTTGAATGTGTGGCAACGGTTTGGCTATGAGCAGTAGCGTCCCGCAGGGCGCTATTGCTTATAGGTTTTGTTGTGCCCAATTTTTATTTTTTTCTTCAATTATTTTCTCCGTCAAATCACGGAATGTCTTTATGTCGCCAGTCAGTGTTTCGTATCTGTCAGAGTCGAAAATATTAATCGCATTCCAAAATCCTTTTTTCTTCTTTCGAGTTTCGATTTTGTCAATTGGTTTTGTTCCTGTCAGCGTGATTTCTTCTATTACTGGCGAGAAATACTTGTCCAAATATGCTGTCAATGAAGAAGAAGGTCGAAGTTCAGATACATCTACTCCTTTGTCCTTAAGATTCTTTTTAATTGTTAGGAATACTCCTGCCTTTAAACACGGTTTGCCAAACAGAGTTTTTGGTTCATAAATGTCTTTCTCAGCGTACTTTGAAAGAAGTCGGCAAACTTCTATGAGTTTTCTTGTCCTTGCCGGTTCTAATACGTTTTGCCATTCTTCTTGACTTATCTGAACTCGAAATTCTTGATTTAAAAATTCACTCAACTTCATCCAACTGATTAAGTCGTTAGCCCATCTCCACTCACGAACTGTCATTTCAGCTGTAATTTCAGCCCAGAGGTCAGCTTCTGGGTCAAGTGGACTGCAAAGTCGGTGTTGTTCCTTGAAGATTTCAAGAATTTCTTTTTCCGTGTATTTGACTTTCGATTCTGTCATTTTTCAAATTGGGCACAACGTTTTGGCTATACGCAGTGTCCCGAAGGGCATTGCGTATAGGTATTGTTGTAGCACGTTTTTATTTTTCTTTTACATTCCATCTTTTCTTTCTGAAAGCCAATCTTTGTATTTAGCTTTCAGACTGTCTCGTTTTTCGGTCGAGTCAACAACAACATCGACTCCACCGTCATAAGGGGCAATGATACATTTCTTCGAAGGACTGACAAACATTGCTCTTATTTTATCATCAGCAATTGCTTTGAGAATTTCATCCCTTTTTCCATTTTCCCATTTCTCAGTCTTGACATAAATGTCAAAGTACATTTCATCTTCATATTTTTCAGGTCTTTCCTTGAGTAAGTCAATTGTCAAGACTTTTAGAAATTCTCCGAAGTCAGTCAGTTCTTTATAATTGTCATTGGTTATGTCGTTTGTGTAAAGTCCGAAGGAGATTGCTACTTCTGATTCTTCTCCAATTAGGTCATTAATCAACTGGTTTTGTCGGTCAAGTATGATTTTGTACTCGTCCCTAGATTCTGCATATCGTTTTGACTCAGGCAAACTGTGAATTCTAAACCATCTGTTGGGATAAGTCCATTTCAATTCGTGATTGATTGGAAACGATTCCGGATATTCTTCATTCCAATAGTCTATGAATTCGCTTTCTGTCATTTTTTCTATGTGCTACAACGGTTGCGATTATCGCAAGTTGCGGGAGTAGGCCCTATGTTTGTATAAAGGATTAAAAGCATAAGTTTCAGATATTTATTAAATAGTATTAGTCACTTACTCACTTTAAAATCCAAAACTTATGCAAACACAAAGTACACAATTCGATTTCACCGGCCAAAATATTTATGTTGGTATCGATACCCACCTTAAGAGCTGGAACGTAACGGTCATGATGGATCCTTATTACCAGAAAACCTTCTCCCAGGATGCCAATGCCAGGACACTTTTTAATCACCTAAAGGAAAATTATCCCGGAGGCAGTTATTTCAGTGCCTATGAAGCGGGCTTTGCAGGTTTTATGCCTCATTACCGGTTAGTGGAGCTGGGTATTCATTCTATTGTGGTGAATCCCGCAGATGTACCAACAACCGGAAAAGAGAAAATTCACAAGAATGATTCGCGGGATAGTAAAAAAATCGCCCGCTCCCTGAAGAACGGAGAATTGACCCCTATCTATATTCCCTCGGTTCAGACCTTAGCGGACAGAAGTCTTGTTCGTTTTCGAAAAACGGTGGCCAGAGACCTTTCAAAAACCAAAACCCAGATCAAATCTTTTCTTCACTGCAACGGGATTGCTATCCCGGAAGAACTGTGCAAAGAAAAGTGGACCAGAAAATTTATTAAATGGCTTACAGAAATAGAGATTGGACCTTTCCGGGAGACTTTAGAGGGTCATTTGGGGAAGTACCACTATATTTATGCACAAAAGCTCGATATCAACCGGAAAGTGAAGGTGCTTTCTGCCACTCCCAAGTATAAGGAAAACATGGAACTCCTGCAGTCCATACCGGGAGTGGGCTATATCACGGCCATCACATTCCTCACAGAGATAGAAAATATAAAAAGGTTCAAAAACCTGGACAGGTTATGTGGTTTTATAGGACTGGTACCGTCTACAAACTCTTCTGGAGAAAACCAACGGATCGGAGAAATCACTCCCAGGGGTCACCGTATCCTCAGGGATATCATGATAGAAGCCTCCTGGAAGGCAATAGGAAAAGATCCGGCTCTGGGAGCAACTTATGCGAGACTGGGCCATAGAATGAAACCTAACAAAGCAATCATACGTATCACCAAAAAAATATTGAGCAGGATGCGATTCGTGCTCAATAACCAAACCCGATATGAACTGGGGTATAAATAGGATTGATAAAGTAATTTATAAAGCAGCTATTTTAAAGTGTGACCGTTCCCGCGTCCCTGCAGCGTTCACGACTGTCATTTAGTAGACTACGGCGCACTTACTTATATAAACTAAAAGACGATGCAGCTCGTGAGAGTCTGTTGATAGAAGGCTGTTTTATAATATTACTGTTACGGATTAAGATAAGCTAAAAAGCCCCTGGCTTTCTTAGCCATGACGGCAACTGAATAAATTTAAAAGGTCTCTTAAGAGACAGAATGTTTCATTCCCTGTGGAAAACACTACTGTTGTTGAGTTGCTCTCCACCAGAGCAAGATGTCAAAAAAGAAAAAAGTTTGTCTGAAATTTGGAATACAACATAGAAGGGACGCGGACTTGTCAGCTTAACCAGTTTCTTACTTGGTTACTAAAATTACACTTTTTCTCCAATACCCGGAATTTGAGATGAATCGCTGTTAGGCAGCGTTATTTTCTAACGGTTTTATGTTATTGAATTCTTTCTCTTTTAGATTTTTTTCTTCTTCCAAATCATAATCATCTTGTAATCCCAGCCAAAATTTTGCTGTTGTTCCAAAATATTTGGAAAGTCGAAGAGCAGTGTCAGCAGTTATCCTTCTTTTCTTTTTTATTATTTCACTTATTCTTGTCTGCGGAATAAATGTTTCTTTAGAAAGTCGATATGCAGTAATTTCCATTGGATCTAAAAATTCTTCTTTCAAAATTTCTCCAGGATGTATATTTTCTAGCTTTTTCATTTTTTATCTTTTTAAAATTAGTGGTAATCAATAATCTGAACTTCGAAAGCATTATCATTTTCCCATTTGAACATTATTCTCCATTGCTTATTAATTCTAATGCTATGAAAACCTTCTAAATTTCCACTCAACTTTTCTAAATGATTCGCTGGCGGAATTCTTAAGTCATTTATATTTTGAGCATTATTTATAATTCTTAGTTTTCTTCTAGCAACATTTTGAATATTAGCAGGAAGCTTTCTCGATTGGGTTCCGTTCCAAATTTTGTCAGCTTCTTTGTCTGAAAACGTTTTAATCACAAATAATTTTGTTTTGCGTTACTAACGCCAAAGATAAGTAAAAAATTAAAAATTCGAAGTTGTAAGTACGATTAAATTATGCTGCCTAACGGTCCCGGTTACCGCAAGTTGCGGGAGTACGGACGCGGTTTTGTCGGATTAGTTTTTTTCTTTCCTGGTTTCTAAAAATACACTTTTTCGAGAATACCCGTTATTTGCGGTGAACCGTTGTTGTTGCTAGTTTTTATTAGTAGTGAACAAAGTAAGAATCTGTTTCTTCTCCGTGGTCAATCATATTTATTTCTATTTCGAAAAGTTCTTCCAATAATTTTTGCCTTTTTTCATCATCAAATTCGTCGAATTGGATATTCTCAATTTGTTTGTTTAATTTATCTCCGGAATGCATTTTTTCTTTTACGATTCTATCAATCAGGATAATTAATTCTTGTGGTGAAGTTTCACTCTCTCTTTTTTTCCAAATAAATTCCTGTATTTCATCAGGATCAGATTCATCATAAATCGCAAATCCTTGTATGAATTTGTCAGTTTCTTTAGTCAATTCTATTTTTTGAACATCATAAAGTTTCAGATAAGATTTTATGAAATTTAGCCTTTTTGAGTTCATCTCATTCAAATAAAAATTAGCTACAACGTATTTAATAAACGCCAGTGCGGCTTCTTCCGCAGCTGGTTAAAATTACAGAACACGTTTTTGTCGACTGTGAACATGAACCGAAGTACGATTTAAGCCGCATTGCGTTTATTTTTTGTTGTAGCCAGTTTTTCGTTTCAGGAATATCCGTTAACTGATAAATTAGTCAGTTTTTTCTTAATCAAATTATATTCAATGTTCCAAAAAAAGCTTCCTCCTCCATGTACATCAATAAGACGCTGCAGCCAATCTTCACTCGCTTCATGTTTGTACCATAATGCTTTAATGTAAAGTATTTTATCACCATTCTCATCAATTAAACCGAAATACTGTCGTTTGTATTTGTCCAGGTGTTTGTGAATGATTGGTCTATGTCTGGTTCCTTCTTGGTTTTCGAGTTCATGATTTAACTCTTCCAGATTCTCTATTAGGGCATTTTCAGCTCTGTCAACCTGAACTTTAGTTGGAGTGAAACGAAGTCCTCCAATCAATTCGCCATCATTTTTTGGAAAAATTGCAACGTCAAAGTCTTTCGTCTCGTAGTGTTCAGCAATTTCCTTGTCAGTCGGTTGACTAAAACTTGTGATTGGAATAAGTAAGAAAAGAAGTTGAATTAGTCTCATAATCGGTTTCATCAAATTGGCTACAACGTCCCGTATAAAAACTGTGCGATGGTGAGCTTGATTTTCCGTTAGGAAAATCAGGCGCAACAAGCACGCACGAA
>NZ_JBGFSM010000034.1:0-6027 GCF_041679265.1 Autumnicola aciditolerans | reverse complement strand
TGAAGAAAGGGTTCGACTTTAAGTAATAAAGCCAAACCCCTTTATTTAAAACTTACACACTTTACGGGATAGTGTCGGCTGAAAAATACTCGTTAACTTGCACTTTACTTGTCATATACAAAGACGATAATCGTAACAGTTTTTTCTGGCATTGTATTGCTAAAGGCTTATTGCATTTAAAGACTTCAGTCAGTTGTGCAAAGTTCTTCAGATCGGAAAGGCCTGTGATTGTTCTAAGTTTATAATACAGGTGCTGGCCAATTTTTGAAGTGGTCCTATCTAAGAATGAGAAAACTTCATTTAAGTCTAAATCTGTCCAGGTGTGATTCGATATTGTGTGGAATACTTTTTCTGAAGATTTATGATTTTTGAAAAACTGATCGATTAGCTCAAAATTGAAGTATTGCTCATTTTTAGGCTTTCCCCAATCTTGAATTAATTTTTCTCTTTTTCTTTTTCTCCTCCGTTTGTTGAGTTGGATATCAATAAGGTAAACCGAAATTAAAATCAGGATAAAACCTAAAATCCAATTCATTTGAAAGCAGAATTCTTCATTATTGTAGTTTTTTCCGGTTCTTGCGTTTTATCCCCCAATGGTTATCATACTCCTGTTTTTGGTATGCCTCTCAGGGTCGTTCAATTTTTCGAAATTGTCCATACCTGCGCGAACGGCTTTCTTTTTAAAAAGAGAATTGGAGATTAATTCCTCCAGGTTTTGCCCTTCCCGAAGTGCACCTAACAAATCTGTTTCATGGTTGGAAAAAAGGCAGTTTTTAATCTTGCCGTTTGCGGTGAGTCTTATACGATTACAGCCATCACAAAAAGGATTACTAACAGAACTTATAATTCCGAACTGTCCTTCAAAACCTTCAATTTTATAATTACGGGAGGTAAAATTTTGTTCGTCCTCCAGTTTTTGTAAATATTTACTTCCGAAGAAATTTTCCACCTGCTCCAGAATTTCCTTTTCTGTTACCAGTTTAGACCTGTTCCAGCGGTTACCGTCAAATGGCATAAATTCGATAAATCGTACAGTGATTGGCAGGTTCTTGGTGAACAGCACAAAATCCACAATTTCATCTTTGTTGAAATCCTGCATCAAAACCGCGTTGATTTTCACATTAAAACCTTCCTTTATAAGCAGCTGAATATTATCATAGGCTTTTTTAAACTGGTCCCGCCGGGTAATCATCTTAAACTTTTCCGGAAGCAGCGTATCCAGGCTAACATTTATATCGTTTAATCCATACTTCTTGAAATCTTCAATAAACCTATCGGTAAGCACTGCGTTGGTGGTAATGGAAAGCTTTACCGGTAGTGTAGCAAGGTTTTTTAAAATTTCAGCAAAATCTTTTCTTACCAAAGGTTCCCCGCCGGTAAGACGTATTTTATCCACTCCCTGGGCCACAAACGTCTTTGCAATTTCAAAAATCTCTTCAGCCGTCATTAACTGGCTCTTTGGAGTGAGCGGGACACCATCGGCCGGCATACAATAGGCACACCTTAAATTGCATTTTTCGATAAGCGAAATGCGCAGGTAATTATGCTCCCGTCCAAATGAATCCTGTAATATCTTCGTCGTCTTAGTCATTATCATCGTGTTTTGCCCCCCTTAAAATTTTAAAAATATGCAGTAAATGAGGAAATACCGCATCCATAGATTCGCTGGCTCCTTTAGTGGATCCCGGCAATGCCAACAGCAGCGTATTGCCTATAGTGCCCGCCACACTTCGGGAGAGCATCGCGTAGGGCATCCTTTCCTGCCCATAACTTCTAATTGCCTCTTCAATTCCCGGAATTCTCCTTTCCAGGATAGGTTCCAGGGCTTCCGGGGTTACATCCCGAAAGGATAATCCTGTTCCTCCTGTAAAGATTACAAGGTTACAACTTTCAGCATATTCCAAGGCTTTATTCCTTATTATTTCAAGCTCATCCGGAATTATTTCGTAGGAATGTATAGTTACATCGCTTTTCTTCAGTTTTTCAATAATTGCCTTCCCGGCACGGTCTTCTTTTTTTCCTTCAGAAATAGAATCGGAACAAACAATAACGCTGGCTTTCAGATTTTTACTCTGATTTCCAAAACTGCTTTTTCCGCCTTTTTTCTCCACCAGCCGGATATTCTGAATTTCGATCTTTTTGTCGATAGGTTTCAGCATATCATACATGGTAAGCGCAACAACCGAGGCGCCGTGCATGGCTTCCACTTCAACTCCTGTTTTATAAACGGTTTTTACGGTAAAAATAATCCTGATCTTTAGATCTTCAATTTCATAGTTAACCAAAGTAAATTCCACGGGCAAAGGATGGCAATCGGGAATGGTATTGTGAGTATTTTTTACAGCAAAAAGGCCGGCGGTTTTTGCCATTTCCAACACATCGCCTTTAGGTACGGTTTTATTTTTAATGGCATCGATGGTTTCCTGTTTGCTTACCTGTACAAAAGCTTCGGCAACTGCCGTGCGCAGCGTTTTAATTTTGTGGGTAATGTCTACCATTTAATGCGTGTTAACCTTCCATTGGTGTTCTTCATTTTCAAAAATCTCTTTCCCAAAAATGGGCACTTCCTCCTTTACTAAATTCACCAGTTCTTCTGTGGCGGCATATACCTGTTTGCGCCTTTTTGAAGAAACAAATACAAAAAAGCAAATTTCGCCTGCTTTAATGGTTCCCAGGCTGTGGTAAATATGCATACAGGTAAGCTCGTATTTTTCGAAGGCTTTTTCCCTGATTTCTTCCAGTTTTTTCTCGGCCATTTCGCGGTAAGTGGTATATTCTATAGCGGTAACTTTATTTCCTTCCACTTCATCTGCCCTTACCTGGCCCAGGAAAATATTATGTGCGCCTATATTGGTTTTAGTCTGATGTTTGGCAATGGATTCCGCAATAAAATCTGCGGAAATTGCCCCGTCAATAAACACGTTCTTCTTTTTCTCCATTCTTTATTTCTTTGTAGAAGGCATTTACGCCTCCTTTAATGCTTTTAAGGTTGCTGAAGCCTTTATTTTTCAGGATTTCCAGCGCTTTTAAACTTCTAATCCCGCTCTGGCAGAAAATTCTTATTTCATCATCTTTATTTAGCCGGTGCGCATTTTCTGCTAATTTCGAAAGCGGCAGCTGCACCAGGTTAGGCAAGTCCAGCTGGGGTTGTTCATGGGCTTCCCTCACATCCAGTAAAATTTTTGCTTCAGAAACAGCTTCCCGAAAACCGGTTTCCTGCTGAAACCTGCTTAAATGTTTCCGCTGAAAAAATTCCGCATCAATCTTAATATTTTCGTTCTTTTTAAATCTGAAACTATGCTGACTGTTATTCAGCATGTCATAAATCAACAACTTTCCTGAAAGTACTTCGCCCGCACCTAAAATGATTTTCATCACTTCATTCGCCTGAAGCATTCCAATAAGGCCAACTGTTGTTCCCAAAACTCCTGCTTCTTCACAATTCTGCACATTCTGGTTTTCATCGTCAAATAGACAACGATAGGTGGGGCCGCCCTTATAATTAAAAACCGAAACCTGGCCTTCAAATTTATAAACCGATGCGTAAACAAAAGGTTTTTCTTTAAGTACGCAGGCATCATTAATAAGATATCTTACCGCCACGGCATCTGTTGCATCTACAACCAGATCATAATTTTTTACAATGTCCAGGGCATTTTCAGGAGTCAGGAATTCTTCATAAACCTGAATGTTTACTTCTGAATTTGACTGATGTATTCGTGCGGCGGCTTCTTTTACTTTATAATTTCCTACAGCTTCTTCAGCATAAAGCACCTGCCTGGGGAGGTTACTCTCTTCAACTTTGTCCCCGTCAATAATCCCGATTGTTCCAATTCCGCCGGAAGCAAGATAGGGGAGTACAGCACAACCAAGTCCGCCTGCGCCCACTACCAGTACTTTGGCATCTTTTAATTTTTGCTGTCCTGTAAGTCCTATTTCTTTCAGGTTTGTCTGTTTGGAATATCTTTCCATATTAGCCTCCTGCAAATGGCGGTAAAACCGCCAGTTCATCATTTTTCTTTACCTGGACTCCTTCAGTAGAATTAATTATTTCCTGGTTAAGGGCAAGTTTAACGGGAATGTTTTTAAGGTTATACTTAAGGTGAAGCTCTTTAAGTACATCTTCCAGGCTGGAACTTTTAAGCTCCAGGTTTTCTGATGGCCGCTTGGTAGCTTCAGCAACAGCGCCAAAATATTTGATTGAAATCATTCTTTTTCTTTTTCAGGTTTTAATTTACGCAGAAATCGTGGCAATATCCAAGTTCTGATAAATAAATTCATCTTCCAAAAAAGGAGCCGGATTTCCTGCCACCGTATTTACAACTTCACCAATAACAATAATAGCGGGTGAGGATATTTTTTGTTGTGCCAGCTTTTCCGCAATATTCGAAATATTGCCTGTAATGCTACGCTGTGCTTTTCTTGTACCATTCTGAATAATGGCCACTGCGGTATTGCCTTTTCCGTTTTCGCGAAAAACCTGGGCGATTTCCAGAATCTTGCCAATTCCCATTAAAATGATTACCGTGGCATTGGATTTGGCGGCAAGTGTTACATCTTTAGATAACCGGTGATTTGAAGTAGTTCCCGTAATTACCCAAAAACTTTCCGCAACCTTACGATGGGTCACGGGAATACCAAGACTTGCAGGGACAGAAAGTGCCGAGGATATCCCCGGAATCACTTCAGAAGGAATGCCCGCTTTAGAAAGGTAATTCATTTCTTCGCGGCCACGGCCAAAAACAAAAGGATCGCCGCCTTTTAGCCTTACCACATTTCCATAACGCTGGGCATAAGCCACTAAAAGTTCATTTATTTGCTCCTGCATATAGGCATGGCAGCCTTTACGCTTTCCTACAAATAATTTTACCGCGTGCGGCGCATGTTCAAGAATTTCTTCATTTACCAGCGCATCATAAAGAACGGCTTTGGCATTTTGAAGAGCTTTTACTGCTTTTAAAGTCAGTAATTCGGGATCGCCGGGACCTGCGCCTACAAGCGTTACTTTCGGGTTTATTTTATAAGGAGTCTTCATACGGTGTGTTTATTAGGTGTTCTAATTCTTCTTTTGTATTCACGTTGTTTAAAAATCGCTTTTGCGAAGCCGGCATCTCAACCCGCTTAAAATCAACTTTTTCCAATATCTTCATTAAGCGCAGGTTTCCTTCTTTAATTGCTTCAGAAAAAACCGGAAGGCATTTTTGATGATATAGTCCGGCAAGAGGATAATCTCTTCCGGCTTCATTTAAAAACGATACGGATGCCTGTGGATCTGCATTTGTGATTAGATATTCTATAATCCAGGGCAAAATTCCTGGCATATCGCAGCTCAGGAAAAGATTCCAATCAGAGGTATTTGTTTTTAACGCGGTAAAAATTGCGCCGGCAGGGCCTTTTTCCTCAATGTCATCTTTCAGTAAAGGATATGGGAATTGCTCATAATCCTTATTTCCTGTAACCAGTTTAATATTGCTGGTAAATGGTTCAATAGCCTTTATGCTCCATTCTATAAAGCTGCTTCCCTTATAACTAATTAAGCCTTTTTCTGTCCCCATCCTGCTGCTTTTACCGCCACAAAGCACGAAGGCGCTGATGGTATTTTTATTGATCATAATCCAATATTATTACTGTTGAAAAAGAGAATGATCTTTCTAATTATAATCAAGATCCAGATATTCAATGGTTTCATTTTCTTTAACACGACTCATGTTTTCCGGAATATGAACCAGCGCGTTGCCTATTGTAAAACCTAACAAATTAGCAGAATTTTGCCTGTTTAAAATATGAACTATGCCCTCTTTTACCTGCGCAACCAGGAATAAACGTTTACCAGTATTGTTCTTAAGGCTTTTATCAAGTTTTCCCCTGCCTGTGTTAAGGCCGGGTGTCCAACCTTTCTGTCTCATAAGTTCAGGTAGAACATATAGGTAAAAACATATAAGGCTGGAGGCTGTTTATTTCAACTGAAAAGTATACCACTATTTCATTTCAAAAGTATACCATTTTAAATTAATTAACAACGGTATC
>NZ_JBGFSM010000033.1:0-6500 GCF_041679265.1 Autumnicola aciditolerans | reverse complement strand
TTTTACTTGATGAAATAGTGAGAAATTTGGTGTCCCAAAAATGACAAAAGGAGCAGATATTTTAGTTTGCTACAACGTCGCGTATAAAAACAGTGCGAGCTGGCGAGCTTGATTGTCCGAAGGACAATCAGGCGTTGCAAGCGAGCACCGACTTTCGAATTAAGACAGGTTTTAGCATTGTTTTTATATGTTGTTGTGCTTAGTTTTCTATTTCGTTTCGTACCATTCTTTTTGTTTTTCAAAATCTCGAAATTCCTCATCATTCATCTTAAAAAGAATTTTTGAATAATTCCGGTACTCTGACCCCACCTTTGCTTTTAAAAAGTCGGCTATACGATACCGAATAAAAGGATGTTCAATATCCTCTAATTTTAGTTTAGAATACCTTTTTCGAGATTTAGGGTACTGTTCCCAAAATCGGCTGTAGTCGTTGTAAATTTCATCCGTAACTTTTAGGATAATTTCCTCCAGCAGATCAGTCGGAATCCGATGGTCAGCTAACCCATTAAAATACTGCTTGATTTCTAAATAGAAATTTTGCTTAGGTTCAATTTTATTTTCGGTTTTCCAGAAACTCATTTTTTTAAATTAAGCACAACGGTCTTGTGTAACGACAAGTGGCGCGGAGTAGGGAAAGCGGACTTGTCAGTTTAATGGTTTTCTAATTGGTCTCTAAAATATCGAATTTCAACGAAATACCCGCCATTTGCGTTACACGGTGTTGTGGCTAGTTTTTTTGTAAACCCTTTAATACTGATTCTTTTTCTGGTTGATCACCATAGTAATAATCGTCAATAAATTTATAGTTTTTTGATACTGGATAAGCTCCATTCATTTTTGAAAAAGAATGATAATAATATTCTATTTCTAATTGTGTTGAATCAGGAGTTACAACTTTATATTCAGGCACCCATTCTTTCCACTGTTTAATTTCTGTTGAATCTATCTGTGAAAAATCATATTTAGAGAAATATTCAATTTTATCAATATTTTTCTCTTTGTCTAAATGATAAATTCTTTTGTAATTCATTTCACAATCGGTAGCTAATATGGGATGATCATTTTGATATAAAGTTTCTATAATTTCATTGTTTTTATACTTATAGGTTACTTTGTTTGCCAAATAACAAAGTGGATCTTTAATCAATTTTCCTTTTTCTAAAAAATCTAATTCTTTTACTCTTCCTTGCTTATCTACAATTTCTTTAAGAATAAAGTTGACACCAGTTGTATCTTTCAAATTCCATTTGACAATATCCCAGCTTGAGGCTGTTGGTGAATATTGATGAAATAAAATTTTATTCTGTCCGAGGACAAAATTCGTTGTAAAGATCAAGAATACTATTAGTTGAATTTTTCTCATTTAAAAAATTAGCCACAACGGTCTCGGCTATCGCCAGTTGCGGGAGTTGGGACGCGGAGTTGTCGGTTTAATTGTTTTCTTTCCTGGTTTCTAAAATTACACTTGTTCGAATCAACCCGTTATTGGCGATGAGCCGTTGTTGCCAGCAGTTATTTTAATCCGTTAATTACATTTTCTTTTTCCAAATCGCTGAAATAAAAAATTGTTATATCAAATTCATTATCAACAGGAAATATATTATTTAATTTATAAAAAGACTTAGAATAATAATTCACAATTGAAGCAGTTTCTTCTTCTGATTTTAGTTCATTGATTACTTTTTCAATTTCCTTCTTTGTCCAATTATTTTTTAAATATGGTGTATAGTTAAATTTAAAC
The DNA here is from genome assembly GCF_041679265.1 of Autumnicola aciditolerans. Lineage (NCBI taxonomy): Bacteria > Pseudomonadati > Bacteroidota > Flavobacteriia > Flavobacteriales > Flavobacteriaceae > Autumnicola > Autumnicola aciditolerans. The sequence continues at coordinate 4,759 of NZ_JBGFSM010000033.1, read as the reverse complement.
TCATCTTCTGATTTTATAATTTCTCTTTGGTCTTTAGATAAATAATAGGTTGTTCTAGAAGGTAATCCACATTCAAAATTTGCCTCTGGAATTCCTTTATCGTTTAGATTTAATTGGATTATAGTTTCTGCATTTGGATATTCAAATTTTATCCAAGTAATTAAATAGCATAAATGATCAAAATTATTTTTTCCGTCTTTGTAGAATTTTAATTCGGTCACTCGGTTATCCGAATCTATTTTTTCTGTAAAATAATGTGGTGGTAAACTATCTTTTTTAATATTCCATTTTACTACTTTAAAGTCTGAAGCAGTGGGTTCAAATTGATGATAGAATAATCTTTCTTGAGAATATATCTGAAGAGAAATTATTATTAATATCAGAGTTAGAATCTTTCTCATAATTGCTGGCAACGGTTACGGTTAACGCAAGTCACGGGAGTAGGGACACGAACTTGTCGGCTTAGTTTATTTTTACCTGGTCTCTAAAATAACAATTTTCAGCGTATAACCCGTTATTTGCTGTTAACCGATGTTGTACACTGAAAATTTTATCCGAAATAGATAAATAGTAAAATCAATTTTAAATCCGAGTGATAATCTGCGTGGTGATTTTCAGAGTCAGCGAGAATCAGATTTTTTTATCCGGAATGATTTGCCGTGGTATTAATCTTTTTTTGACGATAATTATCTTTCTATTCCAGCGTCTGAGTAAGCACGTAATCTCACTATTAAAAATCAAAACTTTAAAAATTTTTTGTGTACAACGGTTACGGTTATCGCAAGTTGCGGGAGTAGGGACGCAGACTTGTCGGATTAACCAATTTCTTTCCTGGTTTCTAAAATTACACTTTTTCGGCAATACCCGTTATTTGCGATGAACCGATGTTAGGCATAGTTTTACTCAAACTGTAATTTCTTTTTTAATTCGAAATCCATTACGGAACTTTCACTGAAGATAGTCTCGTAACTATTATTATCATCGGGTATGAAAAAAACTGTGTATTCATTTTCTCCATAATTACCAAATCCGTTCTTTGCTTCTACATCTAATGATACAGCAGTCGTAGTTGTTTTTACGTATTCATCATTGTCATTAAAAGATTTATATCTTCTAACATATGCATTATTAAATTTTGCTGAATTTGGATTTTTTAAACGAGTTTTTACTTTGCTTAATGCTCTTTCATAAAAATCTCCAACTTCTTTCATTGAATATTCACAATCAAACATAATTCCTTTATCATTAAAATTTTTGAGGACTTTTATTTCTCTTTTTATACTGTCACTTTTTGAGTGTTCTATTTCAATTTTTTCAAATAGAAGTAAATCATCTTGGTCGGTCTCTATTTGTAATATACCATCTTTAGAGCTTACCCACATAGTATCAGTCTTTAATTCGTTCGTAGAATAAAGTCCATTGTTCCCTTTATTAAGATTTACAAATTGCCAACCACATGGATTCAAATCTTCAGAGTTAAATAACAATATTGAATCATTAATAAAAGTTGCGTAAAGATCATAGATTCTCCATCAATTAATTTATAGTATTTATCTGATGCATTGAACTTTGAGGTGCATGAACATAAAACTAATGTGGCTAGTAATAAAGTAGTTTTTAGTATTTTCATGTTGTAAAATTATGCCTAACGGTTCGTATAACCGTCAGTTACGGGTTAACATGCGTTAATATTCGGTTAAGAACTGACGTTAGCAATTCCGAGTGGATTCGGACGTAGTCGAATCCGCCGTAATTGCGGTTATACGGTGTTAGCATACGTTTTTTTTAATTAATAAAAAAAGGCTACTTATTATAATAAGTGGTAAAATAAATAAAACAACACTATACAATGCATTATATAATTGGTTTCCAAAATGGCTTAATTCTCCTTTGTTTTTATTCCAAATTCCATCCATGAATGAACCGCCCCAAGTAACTTGAAAGCCTTCTTTTCCTAATACTTTTTTGTGAAAATCAACAATTAATTTTGAAGTTAATAAAGTCAGAAAAGGTGAAAAAGTCAGAAGGGTGCAATTGAATCGGCAGAAATAATTCCAATTCAACAATTCCATTATAAGTCCTAGAAACCCAATTAGAAATGTGATTTTCAAATACCGTTTAAAATAATTGTCTTCTTTTATGTCTTCCGAGCATGCTATGATCACCATGCTAAATAGTTGGTAAATTATAATTATCATATAAAAATATACTTGGGAAAGACTCATTTCAAATGTATGCTAACGGTCTTGTATATCGACAAGTGGCGCGGAATTATGGATGCGGATTTGTCGGTTTAACGATTTTGTTTGTTTTGAAAACTAAGTTAGTTTTTTTCTCTTAAACCCGCCATTTGCGATATACGTTGTTACCCAAAGTTGTAACGTTTAGTTTTTCTCTAAAGTTCCCCATTCAGTCCAGGAACCATCGTATAAAGATTTTTCATTTTCTAAGATTAATTCACTCGCTAGATAAATGATACAAGCTGTTACTCCCGATCCACAAGTAAAGATCAATTTCATAGAAGGGTCACTTATGATTTCAAATACGGATTTTAATTCCTTGAGGTCTTTAAATTTTCCGTTATTTAAAACATTTTCAAATGGAATATTTATCGAATTTGTTATGTTTCCACTTCTTAGATTTTTTCTTGGCTCTGGCTCTAAACTATTGAATCGTTTAGAACTTCTTGCGTCAACTACTAATATTTTCTCGTTTTCTATATTCTTCTTTATAAAATCCAGATCTGAAATCATATTTTTCTGGAAGTCGGATCTAAAATTTCCTTTCTCAAATTCTAAATCATATTCTTCTTTTGTTGGAAATTTTCTTTTAATCCATTCTGGTAAACCTCCATTAAGGACTGAAACATTTTGATGTCCCATAATTTTAAACATCCACCAAACTCTTGGACTGTTGTAAACACCTAAATTATCATATATGATGATTTTACTGGAGTCATTGATACCTAATTTCCTGCAATTAAATTGAAATTGGTCAGCATTAGGCAAAGTGTTCGGAAAAATCGATTCAGGATCACTAAACTCATTTTTAAGGTCAAAATATCTAGCTCCTTTAATATTAATATTTTCAAAGTCTGATTGAACTCCTGCTTTATTAGATTTCGTACTACAATCTAATATTATTGTATTTTCATTTTCTAAAATTTCATTTAATTCTTCAGCATTTAAAATCGGATTTTTCATTAGCAACGAAAACTTGGTTTACAATTTTGGGTAACGGTTACGGTTATCGCAAGTTGCGGGAGTAGGGACGCGGACTTGTCGGATTTACCATTTTTCTTTCCTGGTTTCTAAAATTACACTTTTTCGACAATACCCGTTATTTGCGATGAACCGATGTTAGCATACGTGGGTTCTTTAGGCCATTTCTACAGGAGTAAATTCAAATGTTTTAGAAATTGACATTTTATGAGAAAACAACTTAAATGTTTCTAATGGCTCAATATTTTCGAAATTTATATTTGAAAATTGTTCTCGGTCAAAATCTACTGTATATAGATAATCATCTTTTTCTATTCCGTCTTTTTTGTCCATTCTTTGTGAATAACCTGAAATACTAACTTTTTCTACTCCTGCACCGGACATAAATGCAACTCCACCAATTAATAATCCAAGACCAGTAACACAATTAGCATAATCTTCTTTAATTGATTTTTGAGTTTTATTTTTTACAGATAATTTCCCTGATTTTAAAATAGACGCAGTTTCATTTGGTAAATCTTCTATTTCTGGAAGATCTAGATCAATATGGAAATGCTTTAAATTTTCATCATATTCAAAGTCTAAATGAAACTCAGGTTTAATATCAATTTCATTTAAAATTGTTTCGAAATTCAAAAGAACTGCTTCACTTGTTCCTTCTAGATTACCTTTTAAAATTCTTTTTTTGAATTCGAAATTTTCTTGAAATTCCTTGTTTTGTTTAGCTTCATTTTCTGACTCTTTACTTTCAAAAAAGTCTTTTTCTTTTTCCCAGTTTTCTAATCTGGTTTTATGCCTATTTTCAATATTCTCAGAAATATATGTTTTTCGATTTTTTCCATTTTTCCAGAAAAGAATTGAATTATATTTTTCTTTGGCCTCTTTTAGAAGTTCGAGCTCAATTTCCTGGAGGGAAGGTTTATTTTTCCTAAACCTTTGTCTTGAGTAAATTTCAGGTTTTAATTTTTCAAGTTCCTTTTCTACGGTTTCTTTTGTAATTGGAGTAATCACCTGTTTATGAATTTCTGTAAATTCTAAGGTTTCACTATGTATTAAGTCGTGATATTTCTTGTAAATAGTTTTTAAGTTCTCCTTATATTCTGGGGTTCTTTTTATCTTATTTATCAGAGTATCGGTAGTTATATTTTGTCCAGTTTCGCTTAAGATTTTAATTACTGGATCATAATTTTCATTCAGATCAAGTTGAACTCCAACTTGTGTAGTAGAAGAATTCTTGTTCGAAGTAACTCTGCTTTTCGAACCTGAAATTTTATTTCTATTGTAAAGACCTGTTCCAGGAATTCCGGTATTTAAATATGAGCCATTTTTTCCAATATTGATATTTGCTCCTCTTGGTCCTAAAGTTGTACTTAAACCAGATTTTGATAAATTGATGTTAACACCTGGTGCTAATTTGATTCTGTTACGATATCTCATTTTGGTTCGGATTAAATGTATGCTAACGGTTTCGGTTATCGCCAGTTGGCGGAGTAGGGGACACGGATTTGTCGGCTTAGTATTTTGCTGTTGGTCAAGAT
>NZ_JBGFSM010000032.1:0-7044 GCF_041679265.1 Autumnicola aciditolerans | reverse complement strand
AAGAGTTTTTCCTGATAATTTTTCTTGCCTTGCATGTAGTAAATTAGCACTTTTAGCTAACTTGTGCAACAGGCACAGTGTATAAAAACAATGCTCAAACCTGTCTCGAATCGAAACTCCGTGCTCGCTTGCTGCGCCTGATTGTCCTGCGGACAATCAAGCTCGCCCGCTCGCACAGTTTTTATACAAGACGTTGCCATTAATTTAAAAAATGAAAACACAACATTTATCTCAGTTTGATAGAATTAAAATATTCTTGAATGAGTACTTTTTTGGGTACGGAGTTTTCTTCACCATTGTCAGACTAATTGGCGGACCGCTGATCCTCATAATGGGATTGAATTTATATTTCACCGGAGACACTAAACTAGGAGTGGGATATGCAGGATTTATGATAGCATTCGGCATTTATTACATTTTGAAACCCTTAATTATTATTCTGACCAAAAAATCGTGGTTCCAAAACTTTGATTTGAGTTACAAAATAGAACCTGATAAAATAGTTGTGCAGTCAGAAAAGAGCAAATCTGACTTGGATTACTCGGATCTGGTTTCAATTCTCAAAAGAAAGACCTACTATGCGCTTAGGACAAAATCAAAACAAGGAATCTACTTGCCGATAAAGTATTTAGAACCAGCGGAATTGTCTATTCTTGACGGACAAAAAAAACTAATGGCAACAACGTATAAAAACAATGCTTAACCTGTCTCAACTCGAAAGTCCGTGCTCGCTTGCAACGCCTGATTGTCCTGCGGACAATCAAGCTCGCCAGCTCGCACTGTTTTTATACGGGACGTTGTAAGGCATCAACAGCAAAACTCAGACGGCAAATTTTAGAAGATCGGCAGGGCAGAGGCTAAAGGGAAGAAAAAAAGCTACGGGTTAGAATCCTCACTCAGCCGCAAGTGGCGCTTTTTTTTGGTACATTTGGATGTTCAGGCTTATGAATAAGCGGACTTTTGGCCGTAGCCGATCTAAGAAAATGAATGACGAAAAAGGCCAAATCTGAGGCTTATTTGCGACGGATCGTAAAAAGACGCCTTACAACACCATATAAAAAACAATGCTAAAACCAGTGATTAATCAAAAATTCAGGCTTTGCTTGCTACGCCTGATTTTCCTTCGGAAAATCAAGCTCGCCCGCAGCACTGTTTTTATATGAACCGTTGTGAGCCATTGCAAATCGGAGGGAAACGCAGTCGGGAAATTTTTGGATTTTTAGCAGTGGTATTTTTAGGTCGGATGAAAAAAAGCTACGGGTTAGAATCCTTACTCAGCCGCAAGCAGCCGCTTTTTTTGGTATTTTTGGATGTAATAGCTTGCGCAATTCGAATCTTTGGCCAGAGTCGATTACCAGGAACAATAGCTAAAAAGGCCATTTTTGGAGCCTCTTTGCAGCGGACTTTAAAACACAACGGCTCACAACACTATATAAAAACAATGCCTAAAACTGTGTCGAATCGAAACTCCGTGCCCCTTGGTTGCGCCTGATTTTCCTAACGGAAAATCAAGCTCACAAGCGCACTGTTTTTATACGCCACGTTGTGAGGCATCTCACGGTAGAGTATGGGGCAAAAAATGAAAATTTCAGCTATTTTGATTTAAAAGGTTTGGTCTCTAATCAGACTTTGAAACGGTGCCGATCAGCTAAATAAAGGTCGATAATTGCCATTTTTGAGACCTCTTTGCGACGGACGAAAATTGGCAAATTTGAGAAGATCTGCAGTTGCGGTTTTCTTCGGGAAATAAAAAAAGCTACGCTTTAGAATTATCACTCAGCCGCAAGTGGCGCTTTTTTTTCGGTAAATTTGGAGGTTTTGGCTTGCGGATAATTAAAAAGACGCCTCACAACAGCATATAAAAACAATGCTAAAGCCTGTGCAAATTCTAAACTCCGTGCGTGCTTGTTGCGCCTGATTTTCCTAACGGAAAATCAAGCTCACCAGCGCACAGTTTTTATACGGAACGTTGGCAACAATTTAAACCATTTGCAGACAATGAATTATCCTAAAAGTCAAACGATTAAAAACAAATGAATAGAGGTTTTTACTTTTTTATAACAATTTCGATTATAATTATTTCTTGTAAAAGGAATGATAGGGTTGTGAATGATCTGGTTTCTGTAAGTGGAGAATTTAATAATAGTCAAGACCTTATCAAGACTGGACTTTGGCATTATTTTGACAGCAAATCTGGCGATACCCTAAAGTTTGGGAATTACAAACACGGGCATAAACATAAAATGTGGACCTACTTTTATGGTTCTGGTTCTTATAAAATTGAATGGGATACGTATAACAATAGCGGATTTTCAGTTGATTACCCTAGCACCTGGAAAACAACAGACAAGGAAGGTTTTTTATTCTATTCTTTGAAAGACTCTGTATATGGTTACAATGTGACACACGTGGGAGGAAAAGATGAAAATGAATTGGAAACTTATCTAAAGGATTTTCTTAAGAGAGTAAATAAATTTAATGTTAATGATATAAGCTTTAAAAAGGAAATTTTGCAGGATAGTATTATTCTCTATAATGGTAGTTTCACCTACAAAAATAAGAAAGGAATTTCTATTTCCTGTATATCCTCCATTTTTCAAAAGGATAATTATATTTACGATTGCACCTATTTTAAAAGGGGTAGCTCAAATTTAGAAAAAAAGGATTTTTTAATTGAAAAGGAAATGACCACCAGTATTTTCATTGAGGATGAACAGCTATTTATAGTTCCCTATATTACGAAAAGCACTCAACTTGAAATCAATTTCAATTAAGTTCTTAAAGTAGTAGTAAGGAAATTCAAACTGTTGCCAACAAAATATAAAAACAATGCTAAAGCCTGTGCCAAACCGAATCTCAGTGCTCGCTTGCTGCGTCTGATTGTCCTGTGGACAATCACGCACGCCCGCTCGCACAGTTTTTATACGAGACGTTAGCAGCCATTAATGAAACCCACCGGCGATGAGAAAATTTATGATATACATTTTTTCAATTTTTATAGTAGGATGTTCAAGTCAAAAAAAACTGACCGGACATACGGAGGCTCTTTATCAAAAACTGGAATCTGGATTGGAAAACCTTAATCAATCTGATAATGATACATTTTATTTCAAATCAGAAAATTTTAATCCTGTTAAAATTATTTTCGAAAAGTTAGAGAACAAACTGCAAACAACTGACAGTTTAATTTTTGTATTTAGCTGGATTAATCATTTACCAATGGCTGGTGCAAATCATTTAGAATCAATTGTTTATGATCTGGAAAAAGAAAAAACTTACTACTTATATAATTATAGAAATGACTATAAAAACATTATAGTTCAAGAAATTAGGCCCGACGATTTTAATACAATAGATATGGTTTTTGAAAACTTTCAAAAAGGTGATATTGAATATTTAAAAAATCAACAAAATCAATTCTCCTCTGCAGAGATGGGGCAAGACTATCTGATTTTAAAAATTCATTTGGGTAAAGATTTTATAGATACTTTGGTTTTGGAGTCAATTACATTAAAATAATACAAGCTTAAAACGGCTGCTAACATTATATAAAAACAATGTTAAAACCTATCTCAAATCGAAACTCCCTGCTCGCTTGCTTAGCGGATTGTTCTGCGGACAATCACGCTCGCATCGCACTGTTTTTATATGGGGCGTTGTAACGCATTTTAAAGCAAGATCCAAATTGAAAATTTGAAAATATTAATCCATCAAATGCATAGATATTTAATAATTCTACTTTCTATATTCTTCTCTTTGTCTGTACAAGGTCAGATTACCCAACCAGAGAATGACCTGGAGAATTGTGTTTCTAAATCTACTGAAAGCTCATATTATGAAAGTGTTGGTTTTTACCAAATGATGCAGGAAATGGAAGATAGAATGATTAAAGATGGATTAATTAAAAACAGAAAGAAAGAAGAGTATTTAAAACTATTTGAAAAGCTATCCAAAACCAATGATTCTTTGAAATTCAAAGAATATTTTAATAGGAACTTTGAATATATGGAACAGAAATTTTCTTTCAATTTATTCACAGTCAATAGTGCAGTTTTTAATCAGTGCCCATATAAAATTTCCTCATCGATAGAAAATAAGAACGAAGAATTAGTGTACCAAACTGGAAAACGACTGTACCAAATTATGGAATCAGGATTTCTCGATTTAAAATTGATCAAAAACCTAGTCAAATTTTATAGTGAACAAGATTTTTCGAAAAAAGTTTATAGAGCACCAATAACCTATTTGGCATTAATAAATATTAATTACCAGTATAGTCCATATGAAATAGAATTTCGAAAATATAAAGAGAGTAAAATACTTCAAAATAAAAATTGATAATAAAACGCGTTACAACACCGTGTAACGCAAATGGCGGGTATTTTGCCAAAATTCGATAATTTAGAGACCAATTAAAAACAAAACAACTAAGCTGACAAGTTCGCCTCCTACTCCGCGCCACTTGTCGTTACACAAGACCGTTGTAGCAAACTAAAATATCTGCTCCTTTTGTCATTTTTGGGACACCAAATTTCTCACTATTTCATCAAGTAAAAACGGATTCTAGTCGGATGAAAAAAATCGGACGGATTTCGCCAGCCGAACGTTTTCCTAAAAAAGGAACGATAAACTCTGTTCGGGAAAGTCTGGCGGACTTAAAGCATGCTACAACATCGGCTATCCAAAAATGGCTTTTTGAGAGGAAAATATTTTACATTTAGTTCCATAACGAAGTTCCGGCTAAGCGGAAAATTAAATTTCTAATGCGCCACTTTTGATAGCCGGGTACGTTGGGCTTAATGTGAAAAAAATGAAAATTCCGACAATCATAGGAACAATAGACAGACGAATTTTAATCAACTATCAAGTTGACAAAGACGTGCTTACTAAATATTTGCCTGACCCTTTTCGACCAAAACTTGTGAACGACAAAGGAGTTGTTGGAATTTGCTTAATCAGACTAAAGAACATTCGACCAAAAGGACTTCCAAAAACTGTTGGTATCTCATCAGAGAACGGAGCTCATCGAGTTGCAGTTGAATGGACAGAAAACGGAGAGATTAAAGAAGGAGTTTTCATTCCCAGACGAGACACTTCTTCAAAATTAAATTCACTTGCAGGCGGACGAATTTTCCCAGGTGTACATCACCTTGCTGAATTCTCAGTTAATGAAGAGAATGGAAATTACTCAGTAGAATTTAAAAGTGACGATGACACTTTTCTTTCAATCAAAGCCTCAGAGACAACCGATTGGAACCAAGACAGCGTATTTGAAAATTTAAATTGTGCTTCGGACTTCTTTGAACAAGGCGCAGTAGGATATTCACCAGACAAGATCGGAGAGACTTTTGACGGACTTGAATTGAAAACCTATGAATGGAAAGTTAAGCCGCTGACAGTTTCGGAAGTAAGGTCGAGTTTCTTTGAAAACGAGACCATTTTTCCAAAAGGGACAGTCAGATTTGACAATGCCCTACTAATGAAAAGCATTGAACACGAATGGAAAAGTTTAAAAGAAATAAAAAACACTAAGCCCAACAATGGCTAAGAAAACATAGGGCAGTTAAGGATTTCAGCAAGGTTCGTTCATTTAGCAAGCTTCGGTTTCGGTGGACAGGTAATCGCTTCGAAAGCCCTACGTTTCTTAGCCGCAACGTTGGCTGTAAGTTAAACGAAACCCATAAAAAATTGAATTATGATAGTACAATGTCCTGAATGTTATTCAGATAATGTAACAAATCTGAGTTACGACTCTAACGAATTTATTTGTAACGACTGCGGAGAAGATTTTTTAGCAGATAACGGAATTGATGTTGAAAAAGAAAATTTTGATGAAGATTAAATTTAAAGAAACAAGAAAATGGCATTAACTGATTTTTTTAGAATAAACTTTCCCTACGGGTTGAAAAAAAATAATAATAACGAATGGTTTGTCTTTAACCGAGAATATATGCCTTTAGGTTGGAATTCTAAAGACAAGCAAGAAAGCATCCATAAAGAAATGCCTTATTCGGAATTTCCAGTTTATACAAAATACAAAGGTTTGACGGAGAATGCGATTGAAAAAATCATTAAAGACAAGGACAGAATTCAGAGAAATGATGAGAATGAAATAGTTAGAATTTTCTTTTACAATGACAAAACGAATCCTAAATCAAATCCTGAATATTGGAATGATTATATTGATATTATAAAGTCGTTTTCCAAATTTGAAAAGTCAAATAAATAAAAAACCTACAGCCAACACCGGCTATAGTTCATTGCTTCTGACTTTCCTCTCGGAAAGTCCTCGCAAACTTGCTATCTTCGGTTTACGGCGGAAAATCCTCGCGGATTTTCACGCAACGAAACCATAGCCAAACACGTTGTACGCAAGCTAAAAAACTCACTCCAATTGATAAAAAGAGCAATAATAATAACCTTAGTTCTGAATTCCATAATTCTGATTGGAGTTCCTGCTGGACACGGTGGCGGAATAATGATAATGTTTGAATTTATAAGTGTTCCGACTCTAATAAAAAACGGATTTGAGTTCCAGAAAGAATATCCTTTTGAGAGCAGTCTGATTTTAATAGCTCTTGTTTCCTTAATTGGAAAAATGATTTCAATTGCATTATTGTTTTCAAAGAATATTATGAATAAAAAGAACTGGATTTATATTGGACTGACTTTAATGCTGATTTCTTACTTTATTGTTAGTTACGCAGCTTGCAATTATGACAATTTTCTTTTTGCAATTACATTGGGAAGCGGAATACCTTTTTTAATGTATTTCGGTAGAGTTTTATACTTGATTAAAAAGGAAAACAAGAATTCGGAATTAGTAACTCAATAAAAAAGCTTGCGTACAACAAAGGCTATCAAAAATGGCTTTTTTGAGAACTATTTTTCTACATTTATTTCCATAAGAAACAGCCGGTTCAATTAAAAGGGCAATCTTCCCTACACGCCACTTTTGATAGCCGGGACGTTGTGAGGCATCAAAGGGTAGAGTAGAGGGCGAAAATTGAACTTTCTGCTATTTTTGTTTAAAAAGGTTTGGTC
>NZ_JBGFSM010000031.1:0-7409 GCF_041679265.1 Autumnicola aciditolerans | reverse complement strand
CTTGACCAACAAACCAATATTAAGCCGACAAATCCGCATTCCTTATTCCGCCAACTGGCGATAACCGGAACCGTTGTGCCACATTAAAACAAAAAAATTGAAAATAATAATGAAAAAAATTTTACTTACTCTATTACTTCTATCTAACTTCTACTCTTACTCCCAAAGTCCCTCTGACTTATTTAATGTTGGAAAAGGTATTTCCCTAAGTTCAAATCAAGATAAATTAACCAAACGCTGGTTTTCCAATTTAGAAATTGAGTTCGGTGTATCCAATGAAGTTAGATATGATTATTCCTTATATGACAATAATGATAATCTGTTGGGCGGAAAAAGTAATGAGCTAGATAATAAAGCATCCTACGGTATTTTATATAGTATAAATTATCCAATCTTCAATAAACTGACTTTAGGTGCTATCGGTGGTTTTCAACATCAAGTACAGCAAAAAATATCGGCATTAAAATTAGGAGGAATTGTAAGGTATCACTTTGTCAATTACGAAAGTGTGAACATAAATCTTATGACTGCTTACAATATAGCCTTGAGCGACAATATTGAAAGTGATATGGCGAATGTCCGACTTGGATTGCAATTTCCAATTACAAAAAATGATAAGTTCAATTTAAATTTGAACGTATTCGGAGATTATAATTATTACATATATAAAGAACCTATTCTTAATGAAATCAATGAAAAACCGAGCAATATTATATTTAAATCATATGGATTAAGCTTAGGAATCCAGTTTTAAAAACCAAAAAAATAACGTGGCACAACATCGGTTAAGCGCAAATAGCGGGCATTCTGGTGAAAAGTGATATTTTAGTCATCAAGTAAAAAACAACTAAGCCGACAAGAACGCGTCCCTACTCCACGCTACTTGCCTTAACCAAAACCGTTAGGCAAAATTGATGAGAAAAATCCTGCTAATCATATTATTTCTGACTATAATTTCTTGTAAGAAACGAGAAAGCAACATTGATATAAAAGAACAGACAAAATCGATTTCTAAAATTGATTCTACTTCTGATCAAAAAGTTAGATACGAATCTTTCCTCAAAAAGATACAAGTCTTAAAAAAAGAAAAGTTGATCTAACATATCTAAAAAATGACAGATCTGACACACTTATTGCTTTCTGCAATTGTGAGAAAAATATTAAAGAAAATAGCCTAATTATTCAACCCAGGATTGAATTTCCGAGTAAAAGCGAATTAAAGAAAGGAAATAAAATGTCAACATATTTTTTTCCAGGTCCACCAAGACAATATAGCTTTCCAACTATTTACATAAAAGATTCAATCGTTCAAAAAGTTGAATTATTAAAAGCTTCAAAAGAAAGACAATTTAATAATGAAAAAATAGATTCCGTTTCAATCAACAAATACAAGATTTATATAAATACATTTAATTACAATATTGCCCAGAATGTTTGGGGAACCTATGAACTTATTTTACCAGAAGATTTTGGATATTCTAAAAATGATACTATTATACGCGGAACTTTTCATTGCAATAATTGGCAAGCAGTAAAATATGATGATTTAAATGAGTGGACCGAGCAAAAAGGATATATTGAGTAATCAACTTTGCCTAACATCGGTTCATCGCAAATAACGGGTATTACCGAAAAAGTGCAATTTTAGAGACCAATTATGGAAACAACTAAGCCGACAAGTCCGCATCCTTACTCCCGCAACTTGCGATAACCGTAACCGTTGCAAACAAGAAAGAACAAGAGTTTTTAATCCAAAAAAGAAAAAGCTAGCTGAAAAAAACCAATATTTTTCGAAATAGAGCAAGAAAAATTGTGCTTCTGATTCTAAAAATTAAAAAAATCTTCTGACTTAAAAATTCACATCGGATTCTTTCCAATCATAAAAACCAACGCTCTTAGGCGCAAACTTTAAAAAATAATGATCATAATTCAAAATTTGCCACGCGCTTAAAAAGTCCTTCTAAAAAGTAGATTTTTAAGAAACCGACTCTACTCTGACCCGATATTTGTAAAAAAATGTGCTCCTATTTTCAAGTAAATAAGGAATCCGACGCTCTCTCAGTCTCGATAATTGCAAAAAACGAGACCCTTTATTTTTCAATAATTTCAATAATCTTCTAAGAAAATTCCGATAAAGAATTAAATTAAAAGGATTAGAATTTCATAGAAAGTTAACGTGGCTTTCCAGTTTGCAACAACGATTAACAGCAAATAGCGGGTTATTTACTGAAAATAGTTATTTTAGAGACCAATTATTTAAATTAGTAAGCCGACTAATCCGCGTCCTTATTTCCGCCACTTGCGTTAATCGGGACCGTTACCTGCAAGCCCACAAAAATTCTGGAAAGAAGAAAACTGACCAAAATTTATTAATTTAACTTCAAATGAAATAAATGAGAACAATTCTTCTACTGGCCACTATTTTATTTTCTGTTTTTTTTAATTTCCAAGAAGAAGAAAACGACCGTTTTATTTTTTTCCTTCACAATCGATTTCTAGAAACACACGAATTGAATGAATTACATCCTGAATATGGACGGACTGAATACAAAGAAATCATATCAGAATTTCAGAAAAGTGGATTTAATGTTATCAGCGAAAAAAGAAACGGAAATGTAAATGCCAGGCAATACGCAATTGGAATCGTAAACCAAATTGACAGCTTATTAAAAAAAGGAATTGCACCTAGAAAAATAACAATTGTAGGAACTTCAAAAGGTGGATATATAGCTCAATATGTTTCAACTTTAGCAGAAAATCCAGATTTGAATTTTGTATTTATTGCAAGTTTTCGAAATAATGATATTGAGTCAATTCCCAATATAAATTTTTGCGGCAAAATTCTAACAATTTATGAAAAGTCAGATCCATTTGGAGTTTCTGCAATCGAACGAAAAATAAATTCTAATTGTGAAATAAAAGAATTTAAAGAAATTGAAATAAATAGCGGATTGGGACACGGATTTTTATTTAAACCATTAAAAGAATGGATTCAACCAACGATAAAATGGGCAAATGGAAATTATAACTAAGGCCAGCAGGTAACAACGTATATCGCAAATGGCGGGTTTAATAGAAAAGTACTAAATTAGTTTCCATAACAAACAAAACTGTTAAGCCGACAAATCCGCATCCATAATTCCGCGCCACTTGTCGATATACGAGACCGTTAGGCAGCATAATTTTATCGAGCTTGGAACTTCTAATTTTTTACTTATCTTTGACGTTAGTAACGTAAAACAAAATTATTTGTGATAAAATCTTTTGCAGACAAAGAAGCTGACAAAATTTGGAATGGAACCCAATCAAGAAAGCTTCCTGCTAATATTCAAAACGTAGCTAGAAGAAAATTAAGAATGGTAAATAATGCTCAAAATATAAATGACTTAAGAATTCCACCAGCAAATCATTTAGAAAAACTAAGTGGTAATTTAGAAGGGTTTCATAGCATTAGAATAAATAAACAATGGAGAATAATGTTCAAATGGGAAAATGATAATGCCTTTGAAGTTCAAATTATTGATTATCATTAATCTAAAAAGATAGAAAAATGAAAAAATTAGAAAATATACATCCTGGAGAAATTTTAAAAGAAGAGTTTCTAGATCCAATGGAAATAACAGCGTACAGACTTTCTAAAGAAACATTTATTCCGCAGACCAGAATAAGTGAAATCATTAAAAAGAAAAGAAGAATAACTGCTGATACTGCTCTTCGACTTTCAAAATATTTTGGAACAACTGCTAAATTTTGGTTGGGATTACAAGATGATTATGATTTAGAAGAAGAAAAATCTTTAAAAGAGAAAGAATTCAATAACATAAAACCGTTAGAAAATAACGCAGCCTAACAACGTATATCGCAAATGGCGGGTTTAAGAGAAAAGAACTAACTTAGTTTTCAAAACAAACAAAATCGTTAAACCGACAAATCCGCATCCATAACTCCGCGCCACTTGTCGATATACGAGACAGTTGGCTATAATATTTAATTAAAATTTCATTTAAAATGAAAGAGAAGGAAAAACTAAAAAGCAAAGAGAAAGCCAAAGAAAAAGTTGAGAAAAAAACGGAAAAACATGATAGCTACTTTGTCCAGTTTCAAAAATGGCTAAAAAGGAATATGACATGGGTATACTTTACAATAGCCATTGTATTCATTTTATTTCCTAATACTAAATATTCGCCATTACCCAATTTAGGTAATAGTATAATGGAAAAAATAGGTTTTGTTGCTTTAACTTCTGGGGTATTTGCAGGTGTTTTAAAGTCGATACAATTTTCTGGTTTATTTAAAGAAGAACTCACAAAAATTATATCAGGATCAGACTTCTTGAAAAATCGTAAGGATTTACCAGATTTATGGAAGAAAATTTCGAAAATTATTTATTCCGAGAAATTTCCCGAAATAAGTTCCTTACTTGAAGATAGGATTCTCACCACATATTTTCCTAAAGATAAAAATCATTATAATGAAGATGTTGTAATTTCAATGGTTATTCATAGTATAACAGATGATTTAATTATTAACTACACGCAAACATTGGAATATTATGCGGTCTTAGACAATGAAAAAACCGAATCTACCGTTCAGTATACTCAAACTATTACGGATGACAATGGTGTAAATGAAAAAAATGAATTAATTACATTTGAAGTAGATGATATAGATATTATTAAACTGAAAAAAGAAGAGAAAGAAAAATTTGAAGGAAGCATAGGTCTTAGCGATGATGAGAACAAAGACAATAAAGAACCGGAAGAAAATGGAAAAAAATCAAAGAAGGAATCCGGAGGAGCTGATATAAAGGATCAACCAGTTAAAGCAGAAATTCAAAAAGATAAAAAAAAGGAATATGTTTATAGTTATCCTATAAAAGATAAAAAAAGATCAAAAGTTCTTTTAAAGTTTGAAAATACATATTCATTAAAAGGCGAAAACTTTAAATTACTCCGTTTTAATACAATTACCAGGAATGTTGATGTAACAGTTTCCTACCCAAAAGAAATTGAGGTTTCCTTTTTTAATATTGGTTTAATAAATAAATTTAAACCAATTCATAGAGATATGGTTAATTCATTAAGTAGAAGACATAGAGATGATTTAATATTGCCTAAACAAGGTTTTGGACTTAGTTTTAACAAATGCTAAAACCTCTATTATAAAGTAAATTGTATATTTGTATAACATATAACATTATTAACTATAAAATAAATGATTATGAAAAATTCGAAAAAGGTTATTAAAGGTAGTGATGGACTAATAGGATAAAGAAGTAATTCTAATAAATATATAAAGCTGGATATTAATTTATCCAGCTTTTTTTTATTAATTTTTCAAACATATTTAGCAGATAAATACTATAGCCAACAACGGTTCATCGCCAATAAGCGGCACCGTTAGTAAGAAAATAATTAACTTGACCAACAAACCAATACTAAGCCGACAAATCCGCCTTCCCTACTCCGCCAACTGGCGATAACCGGGACCGTTGGGGCCCATGCAAAATTAAGATAGAATATAAAAAATGAATAAGATTAAAAATTTAGAACAAAGACTACAAGAAACTAGGAATAGTTTGAG
Source organism: Autumnicola aciditolerans (assembly GCF_041679265.1). Taxonomy (NCBI): domain Bacteria; kingdom Pseudomonadati; phylum Bacteroidota; class Flavobacteriia; order Flavobacteriales; family Flavobacteriaceae; genus Autumnicola; species Autumnicola aciditolerans. The sequence continues at coordinate 1,826 of NZ_JBGFSM010000031.1, read as the reverse complement.
TACAGATAGGTTAGATATGTCATTTGGAGAAATAATGAGCATGTATGAACGTGATGAGATAATTATAGATCCGGACTTTCAAAGATTATTTCGTTGGGACACTTATCAAAAAACTAGATTTATTGAGTCTATATTAATTGGAATTCCTGTTCCGCCAATTTTTGTGGCAGAAGATGAAAATGGACGATGGGAACTTGTTGATGGTCTACAACGAATTTCAACTGTTTTTTCATTCTTCGGCATTTTGAAAAATACTCAAGATAAAAACAATTGGGTAATGTGTAAAGGTGATTTAACTGAAGAATTAGAAAATCTAGCATGCAAAGACCTTCCATTGAAATTTCAGTTAAATATTAAAAGAGCAACATGTAGAATTGAAATTATCAAATGGAATAGTGTTTTTGATATGAGATACGAATTATTCAATCGTTTGAATACAGGCGGATCTGAGTTAACAGATCAAGAGATTCGAAATGCAATTTTTAGAGGAGTTTCAAAAGAGTTCAATATATTTCTAAGAGACTGTTCTGAAAATGCAAAATTTATTCAACTTATTCAACCAACGGAAAGACAGTTAGATCAACTATACATGGATGAACTTGTTCTTCGCTTCTGTGCATTGACTGATGGTCAAGATGAATTATCAGAAAATATATCCCAGCATATGACTAACTATATGAAAAAAGCCGTTTCTGACCCAAATAAAATTCCAGAACTCAAAAATAAATTTGAAAATATGGTTGATTTACTTCATCCTGTTGGAAAAGAAGTTTTCAGGGGCGCTAATAATGTATTTTCCACAAGTCTTTACGATTGTGTTTCCATCGGTATCACCAAATATTACGATAAGTACAGGCATGTTCGAACGGATGAACTTATTTCCAAAGTCAACCAACTGAAAGAATCCGCATCATTCAAGAAAGCATCAGGATCTGCTTCTGCGAGTAAATCAAGAATTCTGAAAAGGATTGAAGTTGCTGATGAAATTTTCGGTTAATAAATTATGAAAATATTTATACAAGAAATTCTAGCTGACATTGAATGGAGAACTGCAGAATTGGCAACTTTAAAAACTATACCCATTAAATATAGTTTTAGTCCCGATCATAAGGATTTGCATATTAAATATTCAATTCCAGCCATTTACTCCATTTGGGAAGGATTTGTAAAAAACTGTTTTACAATTTATTCTAATCATTTGAATACTCTCGCTTTAAGTCGTACGGAAATTTGCTATGAACTATTAACTCACCAACTTGACTCTGAATGTGATTTCAATAACTCCAGAATTCATTTTGATAAAAAAGTCAACCTAGTAAAAACATTAGATAGTTTATTTCAAGATACTATAATAATTAAACCTACGGTACCAACAGAATCTAATGTCAACTTTAAAGTTCTCAACCGTATTTTAGAGCGATTCTGTATTACAAGATTAGACGACGAATATGACAAGGGATTAAATAAACTCTTACTTTTTAGAAATAAAATTGCCCATGGAGAAAATTCTATTTTAGTTAATATGAATCATATTACGGAGTTTACATCGTTGATCGAAAACTTAATGTTGGATGTAATAATAGGAGTGGAAATGTGTGAGAAAAATGAAACGTATAAAAAGTAATTGCACGCCGCCCCAACATCGGTTAATCGCAAATAACGGGTATAGTAGAAAAAGTGGAATTTTAGAAACCAAGAAAGAAAATAATTAATCCGACAAGTCCGCTTCCTTACTCCCGCAACTTGCGATAACCGTAACCGTTGCCACCAATTTTATATGAAGAAAGAATTAAAAAAAATTAATGAAAATTTTGAGAATCAGATTG
>NZ_JBGFSM010000030.1:0-8221 GCF_041679265.1 Autumnicola aciditolerans | reverse complement strand
TCATAATAAATATTATTTTAGAGCAAAGCTACCGGTCGAAAGTCAGCTAATCAAGATGCAGTTGGTGGGGTGGATACAAAATAAGTTCTTACTTTCGTCTAGTTTCTCTTGAAAGCATTTTAGTGAGATCATCCAAACCTCATCTACAGCTTCATTAAATCGAATCATATCATGAAAATCCGTTTTCCAGTTTTCCTCTCTACTTTTCTCTGCCCATAATCGAAGAACACTCGCTCTAAGTGCACGAAATTCTGAACTTAGCTGCATAAAGTCAAAACCAAAATCTAAACGTTGCTCACCATGCTGATTAGCTGCATTTGTTTCAGCAGAATTTAATTCTTTATTTCCGTGGGATTTTATTCTTTGCTCATTGTTAGTTTGTAAGGAGTCCATGTCTTCTATTATTCGGTCAAGAATTTGTTTGACATGATCCTTTACTTCTTCACGTTCCATTTTCCCAGCGGGAATTATATTGTCAGTTGCAAAATCAATCCATTCATCTGCAATTAGATTCTGGTTTTGGCGAATAAAGGCTGATAGATTCATTTTTTTGGTTGGTTAAAATCTGAACTAATGCTTATTGGAAAAAGTATATCTTTTAAAAATAAGAATATATTTCATAAATCTACATCTTCACTTATTATAAAATTGTTGGAAGAATTTATATGAACTCTTCATTAATTCCCATAAAAATTTAATGAAAAAATTTTCTGAGCTCTTGTAGGTAACGGGTACGTATATTCGTCAGTTGTGGTAGTGAAGATACGGCTTTGTCCGATTTAGTATTTTAATTCCTGGTTTCTATAAACTTTCTTTTAGCAGAATGGCCGCAATTGCGAATATGCGATGTTATACCGCGTTAAATCACAAATTTTTCTTTAATTTTTGGGGATCTTTTCTGGTGTCAAAAATGGTAACAATATATATCTTTTCGTCGTCGAACCGATAATATAGGGTTGTCTGCTTTGTTATTACACATTTTCTTAATCCCTTTTCTGTTTGAGATTCAGGGAATATTTCTGGTTGATCTTTTATAATATCAATGCTTCTATCTAATTTTTGAACAAAATCAGTTTTTACTTTGTAAGACCATTTTTTTATTAAAAATTCAAATAAATCTTCTAGTTTTTCTTTCGCAATTATTGAGGTTACTATAGTTCTACCCATTATCTGTGCTTGGCCATAAAATATTCATAGTCAGCGGTTTCTCCTTGTTCTATTTGTTTTGTTGCTTCTTTTATTTCCCTTTTTTGGTCAGAAGATAAATCCTCCCAAAAATCGGTAGTTTTTTCTTTTTTAAAAATCTGTTTGATAGACTTAATAATCTTTGGATTATCAGTATTTAATAACAGTTTAGCCAACTCTATTTTTTCAGCTTGAATATTCATATTAAGTCGTTTCTAACAAAAATAATGATTATTGAATAAATTGAAGTGAATTCTCACTGTTTTTAATGCGGTATAACGGTTACGGTTAACGCAAGTCACGGGAGTAGGGACACGAACTTGTCGGCTAGTTTATTTTTACCTGGTCTCTAAAATAACAATTTTTAGCATACAACCCGTTATTTGCTGTTAACCGATGTTGTGCACTGGAACTTATACTCAAAACTTTAAAGAAATCAACGCCATTTTTCCGGCTGAGTTATAGTCCGCGTAGTGCAATATTCCGCTTCCGCTCGGCGAAATTTTGAGATTACTTTATTAGCAAGGCCGGTTTTAAGGTTTTACTTTTATTTTTTTATTAAAAACCAGGAGCTTTTTTTAAAATTTTTGAGCAAGAGTGAGCACATAATCTCAAGTTGAAAAAACGAGAACTTTAAAGAAGTTCTTGTGCACAGCGGTTACGGTTATGGACAAGTAGCGGGAATAGGGATGCGAATTTGTCGGCTTAACCTTTTGTTTCTTGGTTTTCTAAATTACAATTTTTCGGTAAAACCCGCTATTTTCTATAACCGATGTTGTGCACTGGCTGTTACTGCCACCATTCTTTTGAATTCTTAGCTCCTTTACTTTTTTTAATGGCTTGATTTGGAACTTGATTTTTTAAGGTAATATCAAGCCAACCTCTATCTAAATATTTTTCCGAAACGCTAAATTCTCCGGCTCCGATATCAAAATCTTGATTTGCTTTTGGAACTCTATAATCTGCCCAGTTACAAATTTTTTCTTTCCCAGTTTTATAACTTTTCCAAACACCTATGAATGCATTATTTGAATAAGAATCCGAAATAGATTGTATGTCATCGTACCTCACATTGTTTTTCTTATTCAAATACCATTTTGAATAGAGTTGACCTTTGAATAGTCCACTATGTTCTTGTTCTTTATTTTCTTTGAATTCATAGTCGGCAATTATTATTCCTTGAGATCTTATTCCTTTATTTGCAAAACTACTATCAATTCCAAAATGTTGATCTACTACTTCTTTAATCTCTTTAATCTTAATTGTTCCATTAAATTCACAAATGGTTTCTTTTACCATTGATTTTCCATAAACTAAATATTCAATTGGGTTTTGAGGATTTTTCTTAATAGAGATTAATTTTATTCTTATCCGTTGATGTTCTTCTCCAATAATTCCATAAATCAAATCATTATCAGTTTGCAACCATAATTTTGAAAAATCAAACTTCTTAAATTGATCAATTGAATTTTTCGTTTCGAGTTTATCTTCAAGTAAAAAGTCACTTAGGAATTTTTCATTCGATTGCGCAAACGAAACGTTTGTAAGAAAGAATAAAATCAGAAATATTTTGTTCATATTTTTCATTACAGCTTGTGCACAACGGTTACGGTTATCGCAAGTTGCGGGAGTAGGAACGCGGGTTTGTCGGCTTAACCATTTTCTTTCCTGCTTTCTAAAATTACACTTTTTCGACAAAACCCGTTATTTGCGATGAACCGAGGTTGGGCATAGTGCTACTCTGGCTTTACTTTCACTATTTTGTCACCTTTTAAAATAACCAGTTTACTATTTTTCTCTTTTTTAAATTCAATAAGTTTTTCGTAAACTTTTTCAAGTCCGACTAAAATCTTATCCTTTAATTCGATTTGTTTATCCTTGGTTGTCATAATAGCTTTTTAATTCATAAAATTTTTTCTCATTTATCATATCTATATGATTATCAACTGTCTTTTGAGCAATTAATTCATGTTTCCCGTAAGAATTATCAAATATCAGTGCTCCGTCCACAATTGGGAGATAGATATTAAATAGATTGTTTATTCCTCTAAAATATCTTCTTTCAATTACCTTTTTTGGAATATTATGTCCGCCTTCTTTAACTCTGATTTTAACTCGCTCTTTGGCAAGTTCAACGTTTTTTAACCAGAAAAATAAAAGTGTAACGGTATAACCTTTTTCTTTGGCTTGGAGTATTTTGTTTTTATAACTCCGGGTTGATAATGTTGTTTCAAAAGCGAAATTTTCTTCTTCTTTTAAAAGATCATTTATTCTATTGATCATTATTTTTCCAGATTCAAATGCTACTTTTTCTGGTTGGAAAGGGGAGAGGCCTTTAGCAATTTCATCTGCATTTACAAATTCTTTACATTCAATAATTTCTGGTAAGATTGTAAGTGAAGCCGTTGTTTTCCCTGCTCCGTTGCAACCTGCGATTATGTATAGATTTTTGTCTTCCATTATCACAAATTTAATCTTTCTTTTTATGGATTTTGTTCCTTATTCAGAATTTTCTTGCATTATGCCCAACGGTTACGGTTAACGCAAGTCACGGGATTAGGGCCACGGACTTGTCGGCTAACGGATTTTTATTGGTCTCTAAAATAACAATTTTTAGCATACAACCCGTTATTTGCTGTTAACCGATGTTATGCACTGGAAATATTACCTAAAACATGTGAATTGAAGACAATTTTTTCTGTCTGCATAGAATCGGCGTAATGGTTTTCAGGATCAATAAAGTTCAGCTTTTTAAATTCCGGAATGATTTGCGGTTTTCTTAAACTTTTTTGGAGATAATTATCTTCTTAATCCTGCGTTTGAGTAATCACGTTTTCTCATTATTAAAACCCCAAAACTTAAAATATTTCTTGTGCATAACGGTTACGGTTATCGCAAGTTGCGGGAGTAGGAACGCGGACTTGTCGGCTTAGTTGTTTCCATAATTGGTCTCTAAAATAACCATTTTCAGCAAACTACCCGTTATTTGCGATGAACCGATGTTGTGGTGTCGTTTTTTTACGCTGACATTGGTTTCACGTTAATTTGTCCGCCAATGGCTTTCAATACTTTCATTATAGTTCCAAATTGTGGTTTTGCTCCGTCGGATAATGCTTTATAGAGACTAGGTCTGCTCATACCGGTTTTCTCTGCAATTTTAGTCATTCCAATTGATTTTGCTATGTGTCCGATTGCTACTACCAAATCGGAACTGTTTCCATCTTCGAGAACTGTATTCAGATATTCAGCAATCATTTCTTCGCTGTCCAGATAGTCCGCAATGTCAAATCTTGAGGTTTCCATATCAATCATTTTTTATTTTGTTCCAAATTCTTTTTGCTTTTTCGATATCCTTTTCTTGAGTTGATTTATCTCCACCAATCAGAAGAATTACAATTTTGTTGTTTTTTTCTTTAAAATATACTCGATAGCCTTTAGCATAATTAATTTTCATTTCGCTAATTCCGTCACCGACAGGTTTACAATCTCCGAAATGCTCATCTGTTTCAAGTTTTTGAATTCGGAAAAGTATTTTAGATTTTGCACGAATATCTTTTAGTTTTCTAATCCACTTATCAAATTCAGATGTTTTTTGAGTAATTATCATTTAAAAATCGTCGTCATTTGGATACAAATATAACTAAATTTTAGCTTTTAAAAGAGAAATTGTTGTTTGAAACACTTTGTAAAAAATGCACCACAACGGCTACGGTTAACGCAAGTCACGGGATTTGGGACACGAACTTGTCGGCTAGTTGATTTTTACCTGGTCTCTAAAATAACAATTTTTAGCATACAACCCGTTATTTGCTGTTAACCGATGTTGTGCACTGGAACTTATACTCAAAAACTTTAAAAAAATCAACGACATTTTTTCCGGCTGAGTAATAGTCCGCGTAGTGCAATATAATCTTCCGCTTCCGTTGGAGGAATTTTTTCAAAATCTTCTTATCGGAAAATCTATTTTAAGGATCTGCTTTTAAAAACTTTATTAAAAAGTGGAAGCTTTATTTTTACAATTTTAGAGCATGAGTAAGCACATAATCTCAAGTTAAAAAAACGGAAACCTTAAATAAGTTCTTGTGTACAACGGTTACGGTTACCGCAAGTTGCGGGAGTAAGGACGCGGATTTGTCGGATGAGTGGTTTTAATAATTGGTCTCTAAAATAATTATTTTCAGCTAACTACCCGTTATTTGCGGTGAACCGTTGTTGTAAAATGTGGTGCTACAATGCGTAATTTTTTTATAAACTATAGTTTATTTTAAATTTACTTCGGTTGCTTTATATGGTTCATAAATGAAAGTTCGAGATCTTTCTCCGTAATAATCTGTAGTCACCATTCTTTGAATTTACCATTTAATTTCAATATTGGATTATTATTTTTATTATTCAATTTAATCATTATTGTAGCATTTGAATATCCTTCAACCCAAACGTTTAATTTTGAATAGGAATAAAATTTATATGGCTTTTAGAGTTATAGTTTGTTCTTTGGTAAAATCATTATTTAATATATTTTTTGTCTTCTACACAACAAACAGATACCAAAGAAATTATTAGAATATTGAAAATTTTTATCAATGATTTCATTCTATTAAGGTGCTATTGATAAGTTGGAATAAGGTTTGAGCTATCTATAGCATTATAAAAACTAAATTATTCAAATATCTTAATTCTCCATTATCGAAGGCATTTTTAACTAATTTGGATATAAAACTACCATAATGGGTAGCCAGTTCTCTTCCTTGTGCATTATTGAATAAATCCATATCGGTCTCATTATAATGATCTGGATAATCTGGATCATAATCTATTTCTTCGTGTGCGTCAGTTAATTGCTTGGTTAAGGCTGCTTCAATTTAGAATGCATAATATAACTGTCTTTTATATTTACTAAAGATTAAATTCTATTTCCAACTCACCTTCATTTGCTCGGTACGGATCAAATATTAAAGTAACTGGACCTTCTCCATAATAATCAGTTTGAACCAACAATGTGTCTATTTTACCCGATAGATAGAAATTTGTTCCGCCGTACAAATTATAATTAATCCTAACAGTATCATTGGTGTAGCCCTTTACCTTAATATTTAACATCGAATAAGGTTTTAATTTGTAAGGTTCAAGAGTAACTATTTTTTTTTGTGAAAAATCTGTAATTTTCATTTTTTCTCTATCATCGTTACATGAGATAATGACTAAAATAGATGCAATGAGAATAATAACTTTCTTCATATTTTTATTGGTTAGTAGGGGTTAGTTGAGAGGAATTTGTGGCCTTCCAGAATATTCCATTGAACTCCAAATTATTTAAATATCTTAATTCTCCATTAGCTAAGGCATTTTCAACTAATTTGAATATAAAATTACCATAATGGGTAGCCAGTTCTCTTCCTTGTGCATTATTGAATAAATCCATATCGGTCTCTTTATAATGATTTGGATAATTTGAATCATAAGTAATCTCTTCGTGGGCATCAGTTAATTGCTTGGTTAAGCTGGCCCCAATGTAGTTTGTAGAGAGTGCGTTCCATAAGCTGTGCTTTACAGCATCACCTTTTCTATTGCGAACAGGGTTTGGATAAAATGCTTCAGCATAAATATAGGCCTCCGTTGCAGCTCTTAGATAACCAGCTTTTTCTATAGTGGTTATATTATCAAATATAGCTAATTCTGAATCAGACATTTTTGATTTTAAAAAATCATGTAATGAAGGATCAAAAATTAATCTTTTTTCCAAATCTACATCGCCATTATTATATAATGCACTTATAGCTCTAAGTCCAAAACTCTTAGATTCTGGAGAGAAATCATTCTCCCCAAGGAAGTTGTAAATTGGAGAAATCACCTCATAATCTTGAGCTTGAACCCAATTTTCTAATGTAGAAGCACTATCCAGCTGAAGGTGAAAAATTAATTTATCATTGATCGTAGGTTTTTCAAGAATGGGAGTAGTAGTATCTCCAAGGCAATTACCATCAGCATCAGCGATACAGGTATCATCATCCGGATCAGAGGTGCTACCTCCTCCTGTAGATCCACCACCACCTCCACCTGATGGTTCATCAGGATCAGAGGTGCTACCTCCTCCGCCTCCTGTAGACCCTGTGCTACAGTATGATTCTGTTGTGCTGTCATAACCAGGACAGGGGCTCCCATTATCATATCCACCTGCATGATTTCCATATTTACAATAAGAAATGGTAGCAAACACACAGGTAGTGTTTACACTCGATTTTGTTAGATCATTAAGGGAAAGTGCATTATTTAATCTCGTTATGGATCCTTTTCCATTTAAATCTATATACTGACCATTTTCAATTTTTTTCTTCTCAATTTCTAATAAGTTGTAATCTACTTTAAAAATATGGTAAGTGCCATCTGATTGTAAAGAATACAGTAGGTTCTCTGTACTATCGTCATCAGTAATTATGGAGAATGTATAGGAATGATATTTACCATTGGAACTTGTTATTTTCTTGGCTTGGCGAATATCAATAGTGATATCATTTATACTATCATATATAAATGATAATTTTTGTTCACTATTTTTAGAGGACAGCATTGAGCCTCTCTCATTTAATAAATCAAATAGTTTAGAATTCTTTATAATTTCTTTTGAGGTAATATCGGAAATCCGCATTGCTGGCTCTAACATGTTTTGCTGTGCTTCTTCTATACCTGTTTTATCTTTTTCACAACTAACTAATACAATAAATAGACTGACGACTAGGTAGATTTTTTTCATTTAAATAGATTTATAGTTAAAAAAATCTTCAAAAAACGTAGGGCAAATGTGAAGTATGATTTCAAATATTGAAGAAATCTTAATAAAAACCAAATTATTTTAGGTTTTTCCGCTAAAATATTCATTTAGTTAGTTTTTTAACTTAAAAATTATTAACCGGGTTGAGATTGGGGATATATGAAAACGAATCTTTATGCACCATTTTTTACAACGGTTTGCGGTTATCGCAAGTTGCGGGAGTATTGACTCGGACTTGTCGGCTTACCGTTTTGTTTCTTAATTTCT
>NZ_JBGFSM010000029.1:0-11814 GCF_041679265.1 Autumnicola aciditolerans | reverse complement strand
ATCTGGCCAGGACCTTTCCGGCATTAAGAATAAACTTTTCCATGGCAATAGGTTCATTCTAATAAATATAGCCAAAAGAAAAATAAAGGAGCAATGCTGAAAAATATTAATTAAGGTTTACCTCCAAAAAAGATTAAATAATACTAGAAAAAATGATTTCACCCGACATATTTTCATGTTGTACCTATGTTGTACCCAAACAAAAAAAGCCGACTCGCTAAAGTCGGCTTTTTACTTGTTGTGCGGGCGGAGAGACTCGAACTCTCACACCGTAAGGCACTAGATCCTAAGTCTAGCGTGTCTACCAATTCCACCACGCCCGCTTCAGAAATATTTGCTATCCATTATTTGGTTAGCGGATGCAAATATACATAAATGTTTCAATCTACAAACAGCTTCAGAAAAAAAAATTAAAAAATTTGAGACTTCCCGCCTAAGCAATTTGTACAGGTTCATACTTCAAGAAAGCACTTATGGATTTTCAAATTATTACCTTTGAAACAATTCAAAAAATTTAAGATGAAAAACGTAAGAACTTATGTAGATCAGAACAAAGATCGCTTTGTTCAGGAACTCATAGATTTGCTGAAAATACCCTCTGTTAGTGCAGATTCCAGGCATAAAAAGGATATGCTCGCCACTGCAAAAATGGTAAAGTCCAGCCTGGAAAATGCTGGTTGCGATAAAGCAGAGATTTGTGAAACTCCGGGGCAGCCGGTAGTATACGGAGAGAAAATTATTAGCGCAGATTTACCAACTGTATTGGTTTACGGGCATTACGATGTGCAGCCGCCAGACCCACTAGACCTTTGGGAAAATCCGCCCTTTGAGCCGGTGATTAAAAATACTGAAATTCATCCTGATGGAGCCATTTATGCCCGAGGCGCCTGTGATGACAAAGGCCAGATGTACATGCACGTGAAAGCACTGGAATACATGACAAAAAATGAAGAATTGCCGTGTAATGTCAAATTTATGATTGAAGGAGAAGAAGAAGTGGGTAGTGAACACCTGGGTTGGTTTATTGAAAGGAATAAAGAAAAACTGGCTAACGATGTAATCCTTATTTCTGATACCGGAATGATCTCCAAAGATACGCCTTCCATCACCACCGGCCTGCGCGGCCTGTCTTATCTGGAAGTGGAAGTTACAGGACCTAATCGTGACCTGCACTCCGGGCTTTACGGCGGTGCTGTGGGCAATCCCATTAATATCCTTAGCAAAATGATCGCTTCGCTAACCGATGAAAACAATCATATTACCATTCCCGGTTTTTATGATAAGGTGGAAGAGCTGAGCGGCGAAGAAAGGCAAAAAATGGCTGAAGCTCCTTACAATGAGGAAGAATATAAGAATAAACTCAAGATTAAGGAGGTTTACGGCGAAGCTGGATTTTCTACCCTGGAGCGGGCCTCTATTCGTCCTACCCTGGATGTTAATGGCATCTGGGGAGGCTATATTGGGGAAGGCGCAAAAACCGTACTTCCGGCTAAGGCTTCTGCTAAAATTTCCATGCGGCTTGTGCCTAAGCAGGACTGGAAAGAGATCACCGCGCTTTTTAAAAGGCATTTCGAAAAAATAGCTCCAACTGCCGTTACTGTGGAGGTAAAACCACATCACGGAGGTTACGCTTATGTCACGCCAATAGACAATCCCGGCTATCAGGCGGCAAGTAAAGCTTACGAAGAAACTTTTGGAAAAACTCCCATTCCGCAACGCAGCGGCGGCAGCATCCCTATTGTTTCTTTATTTGAAAAAGAGCTGAAAAGTAAAATTATCCTGATGGGCTTTGGTCTGGATACCGATGCCATACATTCTCCAAACGAACATTTCGGGCTTTGGAATTATCTAAAAGGGATCGAAACTATTCCATACTTCTATAAATATTATACTGAAATGAAATTAGGCAAATCGTCCAAGGTATAAGCGTTTTAACCTTTTTAGTCGAAGTAAAAAATCAAAATTAACTCTTTAAATGAAGGAGGCTGTAATTTACAAATACAGCCTTCTTCTGTTTAGGTAGATTACGTGACAAAGGTTTTTTTATCTGAAAAATGAAAATATCTATTAGTTTCCAATTATCCTTTCCCCCAGGTTCGCAAGCAGTTTTTTTGCGTCACCCCTGCTTTTTTCAACTTCTTTAGCCTTGATGCCATCTTTATCAGGAATAAGCTCATAGCTGAATACAAAGTTATCTTTTCCAGCGCCGGGGCTTAAGGTTCCAAAGCGCAGATCATTGAAGTAAAGTTGTCCCTGCTCTTTAGAAATAGTATACCAGCCTTCAGAAATATCGATTAGCCGCTGTACGTTTTTGTCATTTTTCAAATCCCCCAGCAGCTCATGATTTTTGGGATATTCTTCAAAAGAAATAGGCTGCGTGTCAAAAACCGAATAATCACCTATAAGATATTTATCTTCCAGCTCCACATTGGCCGTCCAGAGCAGAGTATTAAAAGGAGCTGGTTTGGTTTCTATTTCCTTATAGTTATAGCCCTGTTCCTCAAGGGCATCGGTAAATTTCCCATAAGTATAGCCTTTAAGAAGCAGGCTAACCACCAGGAGATAAAAACTACTGATGCGCAATCCCCAGTAGTTAAATTTTCTTCTTTTATCATTCCCCTTTTTCTGAAACATCGCCAGGATGAGAAACACCAGGAACGGCAGGGTATATAGTGGATCGATCACAAAAATATTCTTATAAGCCAGCCGCAGGTCCAACGGCCAGAACAACTGAGTCCCCCAGGTAGTATGAGCGTCCAGCAGCGGATGGGTGATCAGGCCCCAGAACATCAGTTTTGTCCAGTCTTTCCAATCTGCTTCAGACTTTTTCTCGATTCTGGAGATAAGCCAGCCAAAAACCGGCGCGAATACTATTGAAAAAACAATGGAATGACTAAAACCGCGATGGATTTCTATAGCAGTGATCGTATTGGTAAAGTAGCCTGCAAAAGTGTCTAAATCTGGAATGGTGCCGGCAATAGCACCGTAAAGCATGGCTTTATTACCCACTTTCTTCCCCAGCACCACTTCCCCTACTGAAGCTCCTAATACTATTTGCGTTAATGAATCCACTCTTTTTTATTTTGAATGCTGAATTTTAAATGTCGAATTAGCTGTAAGGGGTGACTGTTATATATTGGTTTGAAGTTTCAGGTTTCAGAAAGCTGTAAGCAATAAGCTTTAAGCCTTTTAAAATTCTGCTATTTAAACTTCAATTTCCTATTTTACTGTTTAGCTCTTTCACTTTTCTTTTCTTCACTCTTTATTCTCAACTCCAAAACTATGAACTCTCCACTGTCCTCTCTCCCACTAATTCTCCCGCAGAATTCGCAGATTGGCGCAGAAAATTCCTTTTAACTGAGATATAGGCTGGAAAACTGAATAATTTCAAAAATACCGTCTGAAACCAACTTTGAACTCTCCACTCTCCCCTTCTAACTTCTTACCTCTTACCTCTTACAAAACTTCTCATTTTCAACTTCTTCTCCCAAAGAAACCGCATAACTAGGCAGAAAACAATTCGGAACTACAACCAAAATTTCCACTTTCCACTTTTCACTTTTCACTTTCCACTTTTCACTTTCCACTTTTCACTTTCCACTTTTAACCTCTTACTTCTAACCTCCTACAAAACTTCTTATTTTCCACTTCTTCTCCCGAAGAAACCGCAGAACTACGCAGAAAACAATTCGGAACTACAACCAAAATTTCCTCTTTTCACTTTCCACTTTCCACTTTCCACTTTTCACTTTTCACTTCTAACCTCTTACTTATTACTTATAACCTTATTCATCCACAATGGCCATTTTCCGAAGCAGGAAAGAGGCATTCATATTCTGGCAAATTCCGTCTTTGAATTTATAGTCAAAGTTGAGTTCGTCGTTTATAATTTCAGCATCAAAATAATGGTTTTTCACCTGCGGCAATTCCGCGGTGATTTCGCATAAACTCAGGTCATGCGTGGCGATAATTCCGGTGGAATTGGATTTTACCAGTTTTCTTACAAATTTCTTACTGCCAATAGCCTTATCTGTGCTATTGGTTCCCTTCAGAATTTCATCCAAGATTATAAAATACCGGTCGTTTTTCACTTCATCTACAATAAACTTCAGCCTTTTTAATTCTGAAAAGAAATAGGATTCATCATCACTCAGCGAATCGCTGGTACGCATACTGGTAATAAGTTTTATTGGCGAATAACTGCAGGCCTCGGCACAAATGGGAAGGCCAACGTTGCTCATCACAATCTGCAAAGAAACCGTGCGTAAAAAAGTACTTTTCCCGGCCATATTGGCGCCGGTGATTATAAAGAATTCCTCATTATCTATATTAAAATCATTATCTACCCTTTTCTGCGGATTTAATAACGGATGCCCTAATTTTTTAGCTGAAATCCCGCCTTTGCTGACCTTTATTTCAGGAAATACATATTCCTGATGATTGAAAGCGAAATTTCCCATGGAATTGTATGCGTCGGTAAACTCGATCACTTCAAACCACTTCTCTACATTTTTGCGATATTTTGAAATCCATTGTTCCAGCCGGTAACTCTGGCGCAAATCCCAGAGCAAAAATCCGTTAGCAAAAAAGCCAAAAAGCATATTGTTGCGCTGGTCCAAGGCATCAATCGCCTTTGAGAATTTCCTGAAAATAGCCGATGCTTTGTCATTTTCAGAATTTATAAGCTGCTGGTTCTTTTTCATCATTTCTGAAGAAAAACCTTCTCTTTCCAGCAAAGCCAAAAGATGGTGATATTGATGAAAAGTATCCTGTATTTTGCTCACGCTGCCGGAAAGCAGGTTGATCTTTTTCAGAAAATAACCGGTGATAAGCAATCCTGCAAAATACCAAAGGGCCAGCTGGATTCCGCTGATATAATCTAAAGCATAAGCCACAATAACCGCGACAGAAATAACCGAAAAAACCGCCGGCAGCCATTTCATTATTCCCGGAACAAAGAACCGATAGTTTTTAAACCAGTTTAGAACTGTACTGGAAGATGTTTCCGTCTTCACCAGTCTTGCCAAAGCAGTAAACTCCTGCCGCCAGGCTGCTTTTTCGGCAAGATCTTTTATTGCCTCCTGCTTTTTTTTAATATTGGTAATGGCATTTTCCTTTAGAATACCGGCGAGCTTTCTTTTACCTTCCAGCAGGGCGGTGCGGTTGAGATACTGGAAAAAAGAGCCCCGGCCAAAAAGATCAATATCCTGGCTGTAGGCATGTAGCGGGTCATCAAATTCGCTACCCTCTGGCAGCATCTGGAAATTCCGGTTTTTCAGAATGTCTATTTCAGTAGTATTGATATTGATAAGTTCCTGCTGTTTATCACTTTCATCTTTTAGATTGCTGTGCCGGGAAACCAGGAAGAGAAAAAGGGCAATCCCGGCGATTACCAAAGGAACCAGAACATTCGTATTTCCGAAGAAATAATAAATGCCATAACAAATCGATAAAAAAATAACCAGCCTGATGATGCTGGAAACCATTAATTTTTTGGAGAGGGCAGCTAATTGCTCCTCGTGCTTTTTCTTCTGATTTATATAAAACTCTAAAGCGTTCTTCATTCTAAATTTTCCAGTTCTTTCTTTTGTTTTGTGGCTAAGCCGGCCACCACCAAATCGTAGGAATGGTCTGTTAGCTCAAAAATCATTTCTTTATTAAGCCGGCCATCCAGCACCAGGGTGTTCCAAAGCTTTTTGTTCATGTGATAGCCCGGGAGAATATTTTCTTCGTGCTGTTCCCGGAGTTCAATGGCTCTTTCAGGATCGCATTTCAGGTTTACCCGCAACGGCACTTCATCTAAAGAAGCCAGCGCAAACATCTTGCCCATCACTTTAAAAACAAGCGTGTCAGGACCAAACGGCAGCCCTTCGGTTACGCCTTTTTTGCTGATGCAATAATTCCTGTAGGTTTCTATGTTCATAATCTCCTTTTCATCTTCAAAAGGCAGGAAATCTAATTTTCCAGTTTCCTGTTCTCTTCAGTTTCATCTAAGGTAAGAGCGGTATAATCCAGTTTCCAGCCAATGGTTTCTACAATCTTTTCCATTAACAGAATGGTCCCCAAAGCTTCTTTACGTGCCTGCTCAAACAATCCGCTTTCCGGAATTTTATCTACAATATGCTTTTTTGCATCGCGGTTTATATCGGTTAAATCTGAAGTGGTGAAAGGGTTGGCCCAGCCTTCGCGCTTATCGTAATACTTAAAATCGGTTTCCACAGTAAGCAGTTCCGGCTGCGGAAAATTGGTAAGGACAATTTTTTTCTTCTCATGATCACTCTGCATCTTTATTTTGCTAAGATCAAACCCAATATGCGCTTTTGCATTAATAAGAATGATGGCTTTCTTCTTACCAAAAACCAGGCTAATATATTTTTCCTTCATATTTTCGTAATGGTAAATTTCAGAAAAATCACCTTCTACCGTTATGAATTTGCAAACGCTCCTGATTTTGTCCATTAAGATCACCGACTGTTCCTTGGTATTTTCCTTAGAACGTTGGGTGTTGAATTTTGCGAAAATAAAATAAGCGACCACCGCGCCCACGGCAAGCCCAATAAATAAAAGCTCCATATTATTTACCTATTTCTCCCAAATGAGTGAATTTAAAGCCTTTTTGATACTTAAGGCCGTAGCCTAAAATACGATCAAAAGCCGAATGAGAAAACAAAATTAAGCCTATTAATTGTAAAAGCTGCTCTTGCCATGCATAACCCAAAATCCATAGCATGATCGCCAAACCTTTGTGATGAAAAACATTATAGAGCACAGCGCCCGTTTTGTTTCCAAAAGCATAGCCAATCATCCCAACATCCGGGGCAAAAAATAACGCGATGAACCACCACCAGGAAAAACCTAAATATGAAAAGGCATACATCCCCAACATAAGCATGGCCAGTTCTTCAAGTTGCAGGATGATTTTCATGAATTTTCAATTTTATATAAAACCGGTTTGCTCGGCGTGGCATCATTTTCAAAAGAAGCAATCTGTAGATTCAACAGGTATTCCCCATCTGTAATGTTATTGGAAACATAAATAAGTTCTGTAATGGTTGCATCAAAACGGGTGTTTTTTGGATAATTCCAGAAAGCTTTATGCGCCAGCAGCTTCCCTTCATCTTTTTCTTTATCTACTGAGGGCAAATCCAGAAGCAGGTGCTTAACACCACAATCCCGAATGTACTTTGCCGCATTTTCCTCCAGGTACGGCCAGTTAGAATGAGAATATTTACGGCTGCGCTTTTCAATATAGTTAGGCAAAGTTCTTACTACCAAAGCTTCTGCTTCATTTTTGGCAAATTTTGTCCTTATTTGTTCTTCGGAAATAATCAAATCTTCCCCTGCTTTTTCCGGTTCTACGGAAATCAGTTTCGCCATAAAAATGAAATCTCTCAGCGTTTGATTTATACTGAAGAATTCCCGACTGATGTGCCCCACGCATTCGGTGTGCGTACCATGTGCATGCGGATTAAATTTGATATTGTTAAAATTCACCGAAGCTCCTTCACTCACTTTCCCTATAAAGTTGCCATTTTTTACCGGTTTTATCTCCGGAGCATCCAGATACCAGGCAACGGGATTTTTATGATCCCCGCGCAGACTAATGGAAATATCCAACGGTTTTGAAAAGTCAACGGTAAAGGTTTTGGAGCCAATTTCTATGCTTGCCTTCATAAAGGCTAAATTAGAAAAGCTTTTTAATTTATTTTGAATGCTGAATTTTAAATTTTCAGGTGATAAAATTTATAACACAAGCATAGGCTTACAGACATTATTTTGAAAAACTACAAACGATTTTTTCACTTTTCACTATTTTCCGCTCCCCCCGAACCTTCCCGAAAAAAACGCAGATAAATATTTTAATATACTTTTTACTTTTCACTGCTTCACCCTTCAGTTTCCAGCTTCTCTGGTTTCTCCCGCCGAATTCGCAGATTCCCGCAGAAATATTTTACAACTCAACTCTCCATTTTACACTTTACACTTTTCTCTTTTCTCTTTTCTCTTTTCTCTTTTCACTACTCCTCCACAAAAAACAAATCTGCAGCAATTCCGTCACTAAGAAATTTACCTTTGGAAGTTATATGTAAAACTTCTCCCCGTTCTTCCAGGAGGTTTTTTTTCAGCAAACCAGCGGCCTGCTCTAAAAGATAATTCTTGTATTTCTTCCCAAAACGTTCAGCAACTTCTTCAATATCAACCCCAAACTTGGTTCGCAGCCGCGTCATTACATATTCGTTATATTTATCGGTCACCGATAGTTTTTCGGTTTGCATGGGCAGTTCCTCTTTTTCCAGCGCCTTTATATACAAAGCATTGTTGCTTATATTCCATTTTCTGGATTCCCCGTTATACGAATGCGCCGAAGGCCCGATTCCCAAATACGATTTGCCCAGCCAGTAAGCGGTATTGTTCTGGGAAAAATAGCCTGGCTTGCCAAAATTTGAAAATTCATAATGCTCAAAACCTGCACTCTGCAGGGTATTCACCAAAATTTCAAAATGTTCCTTTGCCAGGGCATCATCAACCGGTTTTACCATTCCCTTTTCAATAAATTTTTGCAGGGCTGTATTTGGCTCCACGGTAAGCGCGTAACTTGAAATATGCGGCACATTAAGATCTAAAGAAATTTGAAGGTTTTCCTGCCATCTTTCCGCAGTCATATCGGGAATTCCGTAAATAAGGTCTATGGAAATATTATCGAAATAATGTCTTGCCCGTTGGATACTTTTTAATGCTTCTTCGGAATTATGTGCGCGGTTCATCAGTTTCAAATCTTCTTCAAAAAAAGACTGTACTCCTATGCTCAGCCGGTTTATTGCTGAAGCGGCCAAAACTTTTAGTTTTTCTTCGGAAAGATCATCGGGATTGGCTTCCAGGGTGATTTCCGGATTTTCAGCAACATGATAATTTGAAAAAATAGTTTCAAAAATCTGCTGAAGTTCAGCTGAAGTCAGCAAACTTGGTGTCCCACCACCAAAATAGATCGTTTGTATTTTTTCTTCCGGCAGCTCATCCTTCCTCAGTACAAGTTCTTTGCACAGCATCTCCACTAACTGATTCTTTTTTTTCATGGAAGTAGAAAAATGGAAATCACAATAATGGCACGCCTGCTTGCAAAATGGGATGTGGATGTAAATTCCGCTCATTTCAATTAACAATTACCAGTTAACAATAATCAATTCTTTTTCAACCTGGTTGATTTAAGAATGGAGAACAGTATTTTAGAAAGTTCATCAGCTAAAGCTTGTAATCTTTCGAATTTTTCAAGACCTATGTAATCGGCATCTTTCAACAGGGATAACCAATATTTTGTTTCCAGACTTTCTTTGTAGGCAATAGAAATTTTTGAAGAAAAATCTGCGGTAGAAATTGCACCATTCGCTTCTGCTATGTTTGCTCCTATAGAGGTACCACTTTTAAGAAGTTGCTTGGAGAGAATAAATTCTCTTTTCTCACTCATCAAATTCTTACAAATAAAAACGATATCGAGAGCAAAAGAATACGATTTTTGCGCCAACGGATTATCCTTTGCCTCTTTCATTTTTTGATAATTGATTAATGTTAATTGATCACTGCTATTTGATTTTCACCGGATTTTGCTTTACAAAGGCGGCCCAGCCGGTGTAATTTTTTCCAACCTCTACGCGCCCGGAATTGTAAAAATGGCAAACCGCAGCGGCGAGTCCATCGGTAGAGTCGAGGTTTTTCGGCAAAGATTTCAGTTTTAGAAGGCTTTGCAGCATTTTGGCCACCTGTTCTTTACTGGCGCTACCGTTGCCGGTAATGGCCATCTTAATTTTCTTCGGAAGGTATTCTGTTATGGGGATTTGCCGTGAAAGCCCCGCGGCCATCGCCACGCCCTGGGCACGGCCCAGCTTCAGCATAGATTGTACATTTTTTCCGAAGAATGGCGCTTCAATGGCAATTTCGTCGGGATGATAAGTATCAATAAGTTCAATGGTGCGTTCAAAAATCATCTTCAGCTTTACATAATGATCATCATATTTTTGAAGCTGAAGCTCATTCAACTGTAAAAATTCCATTTTTTTATCCACCACTTTAATAAGGCCAAACCCCATAATAGTGGTGCCGGGATCTATACCTAAAATGATTTTTTCGCTCTTCAAAATTAAGATTTTACAGATGATTGCTGCCCGAATTTGCTTACTTTGGGCCAGTCCCGCAAAGCTAAGGAATTCTGCTTTGTTAGCCGTATTTTGCAGCTGTATTAAAGCCCTGTGATGCTTCTAAACCTTCTTTTTATTATAGCCGCCTGCTACCTGGCACTTTTGCTGGCCCTAATTTACGGCTGGAACAGGATAACCGATTTTGAACCAGAATACAAAGCTGCAGAAATTAAATTTTCTATCATTATCCCCTTTAGAAATGAAGCTGAAAACCTGCCGCAGTTATTAGAATCGCTCAAAGCCCTGAAATATCCCGCCACTCACTTTGAAATTCTACTGGTAAACGATGATTCTGAAGATGAATCTGTGGAAATTTGTTCAAAATATAAAGTTGAAGAGCCACCCCTTGATATTTCTACTTTGGAGACTAAGCGGAAGTCCGCATCACCAAAAAAGGATGCTATACAAACCGCTGTTCAAAAAGCTCAATTTCCATATATTATTACCACAGATGCCGATTGCCTGGTGCCGGAGTTATGGTTGCAGACCTTCAACGATTTTATACTTACAAGCAATGCAGAAATGATATGCGGGCCTGTTTCTTTTTCAAATACCAAAAGAAGAAAGCTTTTCCAGGTTTTTGACGAACTGGATTTTTTGAGTTTACAGGCCACTACAGTTGGTGCTTTGGGAATTGGCCAGCCCTTTATGTGCAACGGCGCCAATCTTTGTTATAGAAAAAGTACTTTTTTAAAGGCAGGGGGTTTTAGTGGAAACAACAACATTGCCAGCGGTGATGATGTTTTCCTGCTTCAGAAATTCCGGGAAAGGGCCCTGGAAACCGGATTTCTAAAATCTGAACATGCCATTGTGGAAACCAAACCCCAGCAAAATTTTCCGCAGTTAATTTCACAGCGTATGCGTTGGGCGGCAAAAGCCCCGGCTTATCAATCGGTTTTCTCCAAATTCGCCGGATTAAGTGTTTTCCTGATGAACTTTTCGCTGATAATATCGGCTTTCCTGGTGCTTTTTGAGATTTTTCCACAGCAGCCGGTTTTGATTGTTTTTCTGCTGAAATTCAACGCCGACTTTATCCTGATTTTCCTTGCCGCAAAATTTTTTAAGAGGGAATTGGTAATGCGTAACTATTTTTGGTGCAGTATGGTTTATCCTTTTTTTTCCACTTTTATAGCAATTGCCTCTTTGTTTATTAGTTTCCACTGGAAAGGACGAAATTTTAAAAGTTGAAAAGTTGTTTTGAATGTTAAATGCTAAATGTTGAATTATTTCTATCTAAAAACTGTTGCCGGTTATCGGTTATGAGTGGTTGGTTGTTTGTTGTGGGTTACCAGTTGAAGGTTGCTCAAAAACAAGAAAAATAGCTCCTTCCATTTTAAAGGGAAGTTGGATTCAGTAGCTTTAGCTGATGAAGACGGAAGGATGGAGATTACTATTTATTTTCAAATGCTAACCAACCACCCCAACCTGCGGCCACCCTTCCTTAAAATGGAGGGGAGCTAATATTAAAAATCAGGAAAAAAATAAAACAGCTCCTTCCCCGCAAAGGGAAGGTGGATTTAGCAGAGATAGCTGGTAAAGACGGAAGGTGTACTTCCCTGATTAGTGTTGACCGTTTTTATTTAATTAATCTTCATTATCAAAAATAGTTATAATTGGTCTTTCT
>NZ_JBGFSM010000028.1:0-12163 GCF_041679265.1 Autumnicola aciditolerans | reverse complement strand
CCTAAATTAAGTTTACCAGAAGGCAATCGCAAATGGAATTATGCTAAGTTAAAAGATGTGGTTGATGGGCCGCATACCTTTCTTGGCTATTCCCGTGCATTTTACAACACCCTGATCCCATTTGTTGACTGAGATAATGCGCTTTAAACTTATTTCTAATGATTTACTGTTGACGGTGATTCAGGCATAGAGAATGGCGAGGTCGGGTTGGCTCTTTTTTCTGCGAATGAAAAAAGAAATAGCGAATGTTTGATTGTACGCATGTGTAATACTTTAATTAAACAATAGTTTACAGGTACGAAAATCAAACTACCAATGCGCTCCTAATATGAACCATCGGTGTTCTAGGATATAAAAAATAAGTTCACGATTATCCCATGAACTCACGCGGAACTTATGATTTATTCAACATTAAGTTATTAAAACATAAGTAGTAAAAAAAGGTAACTACATGAAAATCATACAATTACCCTTTAATTATGTTAAAATAAAACTTAATAAAGTCGGGGTGGCAGGATTCGAACCTGCGGCCTCCTGCTCCCAAAGCAGGCGCGATAACCGGGCTACGCTACACCCCGAATAAGAATTGTTAATTGAAATCGAAATTCTTTTCTTGTATAAAAGAATTTATGGTTTCGGCCAATTCCCTCATAAGCGGGTGCAAATATAATAATTCTTTTTATTCCACAATAACAAATTTCAGATTAGATATTTTCCTCACCAATTCATCTGCCTTTTATCAAAGTTTACTAAATTTACCATCAAACTTTACCTTTGAGGTTTAAAGCTTTTACCAGATGATTTTCCTGGAAAGGATAAAATATCAAATCTGTGCTTAAACAAAATGGGAATGATTATAAATTAAAAGCAGCTTAACCAAAATGAAAAAATTCTTATCTCTAGCTATTTTTATTGCCCTCTTTGCATGTAAATCTGATAAAAAAGAATCGGCGAATGAAGAAGATAACTATGTAATCCCCGCATCAGAAAATTCTACTTCCACTTCTACATCTCCCCTTCAGGAAAGTATGGATAGAGGGAAACAAGTGTACGCAAACATTTGTGTAACCTGCCATTTACCTACAGGAAAAGGTATTTCGGGCACATACCCTCCTCTTGATGGATCCAACTGGCTTACTAAAAAAAGAGATGCCAGCATACATGCTGTTAAATATGGTTTACAAGGAGAAATAACAGTAAATGGAACCACCTACGATAATATGATGCCTCCTATGGGACTAAGTGATCAGGAGGTGGCCGATGTACTTAATTATGTAATGAATTCATGGGGTAATAGCAGTGAAGAGCTAATTACCACAGAAGAAGTAAGTGCACTAAAAGAATAATTCTGGTGCTTTAAACGAGTTTATTAAGGTGTTTATCCAATTTCTAAATCAGTTTACATTTTAATTTTCAATAAAAGATAGGCTATGCATGAGAAAAAGCAAAGATATTTCCTACAGGCTTATTAGTTTTGGAAATGTTTAACTTAAAAAATTCTTTCTCATTTAAAAGAATTTGTTTTATTTGACAAAAATTTATCTAATAACTTAAACACACACCTATGAAGAAATTATTTACTTTATTGTTCATTGGATCTATGATTACATCATGTTCTAATGACAACAATATCAATGAGATTGAAGAGCCGGAAGCTGCGGTTACTTTAGAAGATCAGGTTGCTGAAGGTCTTTTTGACAACTCCAGCCTTGGTATTTATGAAGGGGTTTTTACAACTCTTGATGGTTCTTACAGATCAACCGTCGCCATTCAATTGGACGGCAAGAATGTGCCTACTGTAAGCTTTTTATTTCCTGACGGAACTAAATCTTCCATTAAAGCCGCTTCAAATTTAAAAGCACAGGCCGGAACCATCAATTTTTCTAATGACAAATTTAATTTTGACTTTAGCGTAGAAGAAGACGGTACTAATCCTGAAGTAACCAATGTAACCTATGCTGGTAAAAAAGGTGATATTATCATCTTTAAAGAGACTTCTAAAGGAGCAGTTTCTCCAAAAACCGGAACTTATGACTGTGTAGATTGTGAAGGCCATCCAGAACTTGGAGAACCAGGTGCGCTACAAACTTTTAACGTGGTGTTAACTGCTGGTGCAGAATCTGATATGGAAATTCAGCTAACTCTTAACGACCATACTTATTATGGTAACATGACTCAAAGTGCTTGTCAGTCAAGCGCATTTGGAGACTACACAACTTGTAAGCTTAATGGATCTATTGCAGGAAACACTGGCCCTGTAACCATTAATCCTTCTAATACAAGAACTACTTTCCACCAGTACAGATCTGGTACAGGAGACTGTTCTACTATTCAGGGAGTTATGTCTTATACCTCCAGCTTGTTTGGTGGGCCATTTATCATGGCTTTTAATACAGATGATCCTGTTGGTCCTGATGGAGATTGCCTATAAGAATTAAAACATCTTAGAACTAAAAAACCCAAGTTTAAAGCTTGGGTTTTTTTAGTTTTACTTCTATAAAACCTCTTCTATTGTTATTCAATTCCCTGGAGTTTGCGCTGTTTCTACCAGTAGTTTTTATACTATACTGGAGCATAGGAAGTAAGAACAAAACCTTACAGAACTGCCTTATCCTGGCGGCAAGCTATTTCTTTTATGGCTATTGGGATTGGAGATTTTTATTCCTGATCCTTTTTAGTTCTCTAATAGATTTTTGGGCAGGAATTGCAATTTATAACGCAAAGGAAGAGAAGAAGAAAAAATGGTGGCTTTACTTTAGTGTATTTTGGAATTTAGGAGTACTTTTTATTTTTAAATATTTCAATTTTTTTATTGGTAGTTTTCTTAACGCTTTTAATTTAGATACTAACGGTGCTATTCTTGGTTCCTTAGGTATTTTGCTTCCTGTAGGGCTAAGCTTCTATACTTTTCAAACCCTTAGTTATACTATTGATGTCTACAAAAACAGAATAAAACCTACTCATAAACTTCTGGAGTTTTTATGTTTTGTAAGTTTCTTTCCTCAGCTGGTAGCAGGACCGGTAGAAAGAGCATCTTTTCTATTGCCCCAGTTTTTAAATAAACGCTTTTTTGATTCACAAAACGCAAAGGAAGGGCTTCGGCAAATTTTGTGGGGACTTTTTAAAAAAGTGGTAATTGCAGATAACCTGGTTGTAGCAGTTAACCAAATGTATTCAAATCCAGAACAGTTTCAGAGTCTGGAATTGTTTTACATCGCCATACTCTATTATTTTCAGTTGTACTGTGACTTTTCCGGATATGTAGATATCGCCATTGGTACCGCGAAATTATTTGGATTTGAATTAAGTGTAAATTTTAGAATGCCACATCTTTCCAGGAGCATTAGAGACTTTTGGAGGCGATGGAATATTACTTTAAGCCAGTGGTTTAGGGACTACCTCTATATTCCGTTTGTAAAACAGAGGCCTCGTACAGAGGTAAATACCGCCATAGGATTATTTATCACCTTCACCCTTATAGGACTCTGGCACGGGGCAAACTGGAATTTTCTTGTTTTTGGAGCTATACATAGTATTCTTGTAATTATCTATCGGTACATCCCAGCAGTAGATGCAAAAAACTTCCGGAATCATTTCAGGTTCAGGCTGGCTGATCTTACTGCAATCCTCACCAGCTTCTTTATCCTGGTGATAACTCTTATTATTTTCAGGACTCCGGATTTGGCATTGGGTTTTAGAATAATAGGCGAAATTTTTTCATTTACTCGAGACAGTGACTTTGAAACTATTATTGGGTTAAAAGTGCTATTTGTATTTTTGCTACTAGCTATAGAACTCCCCAACAGGCACAAAGATTTCCCGTTGCAGGGAATGGAAAATTATATTCCCAGGGCAGGAAGGTGGTTAATTTATTATTCTTTTATTTATTTAATAATCCGCTATGCAGGACCACAGGCAGAATACATCTATTTTCAGTTCTAAAATGAAAAAGTTTATAACCGGATGCATCATTTTCTTAATTCCCGTAATTGCCATTTATGCTGCGGTAGAATATAGCCTTAGGCAAATTCCTTATGCAGTAAAAATAAAAAAGGAATTCGCTATGAATAATCGTGAGGATATAAAAATTCTCGCTTTAGGTTCGAGCCATTTTGAAAGAGGCTTAAATCCGCAATTCATGGATTCGCTAACTCTTAATTTAGGAAATTCAGGGCAGCGAATTATAGAAAATTACAGGCTGCTCCTTAAATTCGAGCCCCTGCTCCCAAACCTGAAGCTGGTTATTGTAGAATTGAGTTATGACTGGCTGGAAAGGAATAAAAGCATGACTTCTCCCGTGGTAGATAATCTTAACCTGGTTTTTTATGATGTAAATACTTTTGAGAGGGATGTGAAACCTCAGGATTATTTGCTTTTTCCATCCAATCCAGATTTTTTCAGCAACAGGCTCAGCGAACATATCTTTAATGAATCTGCTTTAAAATTTAATAAATTTGGATTTGATACCAATCGCTTTTACGGTTCTTATGAGGCCGTACAACACCAGGATTCTTTAATAAAAGATGAGGATATTTATGTTGAAAACGCCACAGATCCGGTAGCTTTTTCTAAAAATGTGAAAATCCTGAATAAGTTTATTGAGTATTGCGAGAAGCGAAAACTCAAAATTCTTATTTATAGCACCCCTACCCACTACCGATATAACAGGCTAAGGGATAAGCAAATTGTTCAAAGAAGAGATTCGGTTTTGCAGGAATTTAAACAGAAATATGAAAATTTATCGGTCTACATAGACGAAGAAAATCCAGATTTTGTTACTCCGTTTTTTTACAATGGTGACCATCTAAACCCAACAGGAGCTGAAAAAGCCACGAAATTGCTTAACGAGTATATAGAAAAGAACATTTTTACGAAACAACCTTCTTCAAAGCTGTCCAAATAGCTTCTGAATATTGTTCAATAGTAAAATTTTCTTCAAAATGCTCACGGGAAGAAGAAGATAAGCTAGCATATGTTGCGGGTGTGATACCTTCAGCAAGATCCAGTATTGCTTTCTTTAATCCTTTAGCATCTTCATACAAATAACCATTCTTTCCGGGCACGATTATTTCCGGAAATGCTCCTGAAAACCTTCCAAGAACAGGGATTCCCGCAGCATTGGCTTCTGCTACCGTCCTGCCAAAAGCTTCATTTTTGCTGTTTACAATCAGGAAATCAAAATGCTGATAAATCTCGTTTTTCGGCAAAAAACCTAAATAGTTAACACCTGTATTCTTAGGGATTATTTTTTCAAGATAAAGTTTCTCCCCTTCTCCAATTAAAATTAATTCCATTTTTTGCTTGTAGTCTTTTAACAATTCCCTGAAGATTTCCAGCACCTCCTTTTGATTTTTCTGACTGTTTATTCTTCCTACCACCCCAAATTTTATCTTTACAAAATCAGGCCTAGAAAATCCTAAATTTTCATCTTTAAACGCCACCCCGTTATAAGCAATTTTAAACCGGTGAGTACCAAATTCTTTTTTATAGAATTCATGCAGAAATTGGGAAGTGTAAATATGCAAAGCCGCATGCCGGAAATAATGAGAAAATTGCTGCCGGTCTTCCAGCATAAATCCATACACAGGTTCCTCTATAGTTTCCCTGTGATGCCATAAAAACGGGACATTTAACTTTTTCGCCATCATTGCTCCCATTGGTGCAAGCGAAGAATTCACATAAATTAGATCAGGATTTAATTCTTTTACCATGGCAAGATGCCGTCTTCTATATAACAGGTTTTTTATCTTCTTTTCCCATTTATTCTTCAAATACCAGATTTTGAAAACAGAATTACTGCTTCGGCGGTGTTTCTCAGCCACTTCAAAATTGTAACTCCAGTACAGATGAGGAATCACACTATATCCAATTTTATTTTTCTTTAGTAAACTCCCTATAGGCTCTTCAGAAGGAATTATTACATGAACAAAAGTTTCAGGATGATGCCTCATAATACCAGAAATAAGATTGACCAGAGAGACATTGGCCCCATAAATAGTTGAAGAATGTGCATAAAATAATAATCTCATAAAGCCGGCTTAGGGAACTTTTGTACTGCAATTCCAAAGATAGCAGTATCATAGAGCCTGTACAACAAATTAAATTTTTAAAATCCCTGGCTGCGGTTTGCCTTTTAAAATGAATAATTAAATTTGCCAAAAATTATGCTATGCTCATTATTGGAATCGCCGGCGGGACCGGAAGCGGGAAAACCACTGTTGTAAACCAGATTATTGAAGAATTAAAGAATGAGGAAGTTGATGTAATTTCACAGGATTCGTATTACCAGGACACCAGCCATCTCACTTTTGAAGAGCGTAAAAAAATCAATTTTGACCATCCAAAATCCATAGATTTTGAGCTTCTTGTTTCCCATTTACAGGACCTAAAAGCCGGTAACGCAATTGAAGAACCGCTTTACTCCTTTAAAGAACATAACCGCACCGGAGAAACCAGGACCATTGTTCCCCGAAAGGTTTTAATTGTGGAAGGGATCCTTATTCTTACCCATCCTGAAGTACGGGAGATGTTTGACATCAAGATTTATGTACATGCCGATAGTGATGAGCGGCTTATTCGCAGGTTAAAGCGTGACATTAATGAACGCGGCCGGGACCTGGAAGAAGTGCTGTGGCGCTACCAAACCACCCTTAAGCCTATGCATCAGCAATTTATAGAACCCACAAAGGAATTTGCCGATATCATAATCCCAACCAACCGGTACAATACCGTAGCTGTTGATATTGTTCAAACAATCATCAAGGATCGCTTAAGCTAATTTTGTATATTTAGGGCAAATGAAGTGGAAAAAGCTACGTAGCAAACCCTGGTTTAGGTTCATAAGCAACCGGTATATACTGCTAAGCCTCATTTTTGCAGGCTGGATGTTCTTCCTGGACAGCAATTCCTGGTTTATTCATCATGAACTCAACCAGGAAATTAACGAACTCCAGGAAAACAAAGAGTACTACCAAAACCAGATCGCTCATGATAAAACTGTGATTGAGCAGTTGCAGGATTCGGTCCAGCTGGAGCAATTCGCCCGGCAAAAATACTACATGAAGCGTGCCGATGAGGATATTTACATTATCGAGTACGACACGATTGACTAGAACGCTATAGGCATTTTTATAGCTGTTTTAAAAAACTACACATGAAGCAATCACTATTTCAGGAATTCGAGGAAGTTTCTGCCCAACAATGGAAACAAAAAATCCAGTATGATCTTAAAGGACAGGATTATAATGAAAAACTGGTTTATAAAAGCCTCGACGGAATAGACATTAAACCATTCTACACTGCTGAAGATGTGGAAGAAATTATTTCTACTCCATCTCCCAAAAACTGGAATATTTGCGAACGCATTTATGTTTCTTCCGCAGAAAAGGGCAACCAGAAGGCCGTACACGCGCTGGAAAAAGGCGCAGAAAGCCTCTGGTTTATTATTCCAACTGAAGAAATTGACCTTTCAATTCTACTAAAGAACATCAATAAAGAAATTCCGGTTTACATCAGCACTCAATTTTTTTCTTTAGATTACTTCGGAAAAATCAATTCTTTGCTGAAAGGGAAAAACCACAACATTTTCCTTCAGCATGATATTGTAGGAAACCTGGCCGCGACGGGAAACTGGTTTTCCAGTCTTAGTGAGGATTTTAAAATTCTTGATGAAATTTGCAAAAAAGCCGAAGGTTTTAAATCGGTAATTTCAGTAGATGCTTCGCTGTTTCAAAATGCCGGCGCCACTATTCCGCAGCAACTGGCCTATGCCCTTGCTCACGCAAATGAATACCTGAACCATTTTGAAAAAAATAGTTTCTTCGGAAGAAAAGACAAATTTGAGCTTCAGTTTGTCATTGCTTCCGGCTCAAATTATTTTTTTGAAATTGCCAAGATCAAGGCCTTTCGCTGGTTATTTTCAACTTTGGCAAAACAATATCAGGTTCCTGAAAACTGTCATATTTTGGCCATGCCTTCAAAACGCAACAAAACCTTATACGATTATAATGTAAACCTACTGCGAACCACCACAGAAAGCATGAGCGCGATTTTGGGCGGTGCCGATGCCGTTTATAATCTGCCTTACGATGCCGTTTTTCATAAAAACAATGAGTTTGGAGACCGCATTGCCCGAAACCAGTTACTGGTGATGAAAAATGAAGCTTACCTTGACAAAGTTTCCAATGCGGCAGAAGGTTCTTATTATATTGAAAGCCTTACCAGGCAGCTTGCGAAAAAAGCTTTGGAAATTTTTAAAGATATTGAAAAAGGCGGCGGATTTTTAAGCCAGCTTAAAGAGGGAACTATTCAGAAGAAAATAAAGGAAAGCGCTCAGGCCGAACAGGAAAAATTTAATTCTGAAGACTTAGTGCTTGTTGGCACCAATAAGTTTCCCAATCCTGAGGACAGGATGCAAAATGAACTGCAATTATTTCCATTTCTGAAGAAAAATCCGCGAAAAACATTAATCCAGCCAATTCTTGAAAGGCGCCTGAGTGAAGAACTGGAGCAGGAAAGGCTGGAAAAAGAAAAAGCCGAATAGAACATGGAGCGAAAAGATCTTCAACATATAAAATTGGATATTCCCAAGCTGAGTTTAAAAGTTCAGGATGCTTCAAAATTTGAAACTCCTGAAGAAATTCTTCTAAAATCCTCTTATTCCAAAGAAGATATTCAGGACGTGGAACATTTAAAATTTGCAGCCGGCATTCCGCCGTACCTGCGAGGGCCTTACAGCACTATGTATGTGAGCAGGCCCTGGACCATCAGGCAATACGCCGGTTTTTCCACTGCTGAAGAAAGCAATGCCTTTTACCGTAGAAATCTTGCCGCCGGCCAAAAAGGGCTTTCGGTGGCGTTCGACCTTCCCACGCACCGCGGGTACGACAGTGATCATGAACGGGTGGTTGGCGATGTGGGAAAAGCGGGAGTGGCCATAGATTCTGTGGAAGACATGAAAATCCTATTTGATCAGATTCCGTTGGATAAAATGTCGGTTTCCATGACCATGAACGGTGCGGTTCTGCCAATTATGGCTTTTTATATTGTTGCCGCCGAAGAACAGGGCGTAAAGCCCGAAGCACTATCGGGAACCATTCAGAATGATATTTTAAAGGAGTTTATGGTGCGCAACACCTACATCTACCCTCCTACTCCTTCTATGAGGATAATCTCAGATATTTTTGAGTACACCTCTCAAAATATGCCAAAGTTCAACAGCATTAGTATTTCGGGCTATCATATGCAGGAAGCCGGCGCTACCTGCGACATAGAGCTGGCTTATACTTTAGCCGATGGGCTGGAATATATCCGGAAAGGACTGGAAGCAGGAATGGATATTGACAGTTTTGCGCCGCGGCTTTCCTTCTTCTGGGCCATTGGAATGAACCATTTTATGGAAATAGCCAAAATGCGTGCAGCCCGTATGTTATGGTCAAAACTTGTAAAGCAATTTAACCCGAAAAACCCAAAATCTTTGGCACTTAGAACCCATTCCCAAACCAGCGGATGGAGTTTGACTGAGCAGGATCCATTTAACAATGTGGCGAGAACCTGTATTGAAGCGGCCGCGGCGGCATTCGGCGGGACACAAAGCCTTCATACCAATGCGCTTGATGAAGCCATTGCCCTGCCAACAGATTTTTCAGCGAGAATTGCCAGGAATACTCAGCTTTACCTTCAGCAGGAAACAAAAATTACCAAAACCGTAGATCCCTGGGCGGGCAGTTATTATGTGGAAAGCCTTACAGATGAAATCGCCCGGCGCGCCTGGAGTCTTATTCAGGAAGTGGAAGATCTTGGCGGAATGACCAAAGCGATTGAAGCCGGAATTCCAAAAATGAGAATTGAAGAAGCCGCGGCTAAAAAACAGGCCAGGATAGACAGCGGGACCGATATTATTGTAGGCACCAACAAATACAGGCTTGAAAAAGAAGAGCCGCTGGTTACACTGGAAGTGGATAATCAAACCGTTAGAAAGCAACAAATTGAAAGGCTGGAAAGGATAAAGGCCGACAGAAATCCTGAAAAAGTAAAAAAAGCTCTGGCCAATTTATCTTCCGCAGCAAAGAATAAGAATGATAATTTACTGGCACTGGCTGTAGAAGCCGCCAGGCATCGTGCTACATTGGGCGAAATAAGTGAGGCCCTTGAAGAAGTCTATGGCAGGTATAAAGCCAAAGTCCAATCCTTTAGCGGGGTATATTCAAAAGAAATGAAAGACAATACTTCTTTTCAAAAAGCAAGGGAACTTGCCGATAAATTTGCTGAACAGGAAGGCCGCCGCCCTCGCATAATGATTGCAAAAATGGGCCAGGATGGCCACGACCGGGGCGCAAAAGTTGTCGCTACAGGCTATGCCGATCTTGGTTTTGATGTGGATATTGGTCCGCTTTTCCAAACCCCTAAAGAGGCTGCCAAACAGGCCGTAGAAAACGATGTGCATATATTAGGAGTTTCCTCTCTTGCCGCAGGCCATAAAACCCTTGTCCCTCAGGTGATAGAAGAATTAAAAAAATACGAACGGGAAGATATTATGGTAATTGTAGGCGGGGTGATTCCCTCCCAGGATTACCAGTTCTTATTTGATGCCGGCGCTGTGGCCGTTTTTGGCCCCGGAACAAAAATAAGTGACGCTGCTATCCAGCTTTTGGAAATTTTAATTGAGGAATAGAGGTTCGGAAGTTAGAGGTTAGAGGTTAGAGGTTAGAGGTTAGAGGTTAGAAAAATAAGGGAAAAATAAATAGCTGGCAGCTCATTATTAAAAACCTCAATTCAAAATTCATCATTCAAAATAATTAATAAAGAGTTAGGGAATAAATTTGCTTATCGCTTACTGCTTTAAGCTTAAAGCTATAAATTATGGACTACACCAAAAAAATGCTTCGTGATGATGCTTTAAAAGGAAAAAGAATTGTGGTCACCGGCGGTGGCAGCGGCCTTGGGAAAGCCATGACAAAATATTTCCTGGAACTGGGAGCAAAAGTCGCAATTACCTCAAGAAACCTGGAAAAACTTCAAAATTCGGCTTCAGAATTAGAAAAAGAAACCGGCGGTAAATGTTTTCCCGTGCAATGTGATGTAAGGCATTACGATCAGGTGGAGCAAATGCGGGATAAAGTAATAGAAAAATTTGGAGCCATAGATGTATTGCTGAACAACGCCGCAGGAAATTTTATTTCCCCTACAGAACGTTTAAGCGCTAACGCCTTTGATACCATTATCGACATTGTCCTGAAAGGAAGTAAAAACTGCACCCTTGCGTTTGGAAAACACTGGATTGATCATACTGAAAAAGACAAAGTTGTCCTCAACATCGTTACCACCTACGCCTGGACCGGTTCTGCCTATGTAGTCCCGAGTGCCACCGCAAAAGCAGGAGTACTGGCAATGACGAGATCTTTAGCAGTGGAATGGGCAAAATACGGGATCCGGTTTAATGCTATCGCACCCGGGCCTTTTCCCACCAAAGGAGCCTGGGACAGGCTGCTTCCGGGAGATTTAAAGGAAAAATTTGACCTGGCTAAAAAAGTGCCGCTTAAACGTGTGGGCGAGCATCAGGAACTGGCAAATCTTGCCGCTTACCTGGTTTCAGATTTTTCAGCTTATGTTAACGGGGAGGTGATTACGATAGACGGCGGGGAATGGCTTAAAGGAGCCGGGCAATTCAATTTACTGGAAGCTATTCCAGAAGAAATGTGGGACCAGCTGGAAGCCATGATAAAAGCGAAAAAACAGAGTTAGGTTTCAGGTTTCAGGTTTCAGGTTTCAGGTTTCAGGTTTCAGGTTTCAGGTTTTTAAGAAAATAGAAAGTCCCGCTTTAATAAACTTTATTTTCTTATTTTTTGAACTTTTAATCAGGGAGCGTCCGTAGTTCTTTGAAATTCTTTAGTTGAAATTGTTCAGAAAAAATCAGGAATGCATTTTTTGAATTCTAAATTCTCCTATTCTCCATTGTCATTTTCAAAATTTCTTCTCCCACAAATCCCGAAAATTATCAAAGAAAAAAACCATTTTCTCAGTTTAAAGCTATAACTTTTTCAATTAAGCTCTCCTGAACTCCACCCCTTCACTTTTCATTTTTCAATTTGTACTTCCCTGATTAGTGTTGACCGTTTTTATTTAATTAATCTTCATTATCAAAAATAGTTATAATTGGTCTTTC
>NZ_JBGFSM010000027.1:0-15323 GCF_041679265.1 Autumnicola aciditolerans | reverse complement strand
CTCTACAAGAAAAACCGCTTAAAGTAGCTTATTTTAATCTGGGTTTTTGAAAATTAATGGCTTGTGCAACGGTTACCGTTGTTGTAAACTGTGCGTTTGAATAAACATTAATTAATGATATTTTTTCTTCTTGAGGTTCTATTTCTATGATATAGAATTACAAATCCAGCAAGGAAGCTTAAAATGGTTAAAATAAAGTAGATATATACTTTTCCTTTGATTACAAAATTATTGTGCTCAACTTTATTAATATAATCAGTTTTCTCAGCTTGAGTTTTTAACGTGGAGTAATAATAGGTTTCTGAAGGATTAAAAACTTCGTATTTTTTGCTAACAGCTGAATTGATTGTCGCTAATAAAAAATAAATAGTAAGAAAAATCAATATTATAAAAGTAGAAATATGTGCTACAATTTTCTTTAACATTTTTATTTAGTCAGATATTCAATTAGAAAATTCAAAATTTGATATGCTCCAACCCCTGTAATATCCATGTGCTGAAATATAGCTTAATTTTCTAACCACTCCTCCTTCTTCTTTTTTGTTCTTCATCTTTCTAAAATCTATATTTTAGTGTAAATAGAAAAAACCTAGGAAGAAGTTTTACACTAGACTTATACATTGCATAATCATCGATGAAAATAGTGCTGAATTCATTTTCCCCTGTGAGGTTATTCATTTTTAGCCTATAGGAAAAATTAGATTCTTTTGGTTGGTAGCTAATTGTGGAACCTAAAAAGTAGCTCCTATTATTCTCCATTTGATATAGATCATTATTTAAAGAAGCGAACCATTCATTGGATACCTCATAATTAATTTCTACTGCTGCATTATTCTGGTAAGTTTTTGACATTACACCGTTGAATTGGGATTTACTGTGGCTTAAGTTTATTTTAAAACCAAAATTTACAGGCAAATCAAAGTAGGTCGTTCCTGAAAAGAGATAAGAGGCCGAATAGTTTTTTAAGATGCTAAAATCCGCCGAATTAGCCTTTAGTGGCATTGCAAACCAATTTTGTGTGGTTCTGAGATTAGTGGAAAGCTTAAGTTTTGCAAAATAAGAGGTGAAATCAATGTTCCCCGAAATTCTATCTCCTGCATTGACGAAACGGTAAGAAGATAAAATAAAGTCTTGGCTTATTTGATTGGCCGTCGAATATCTTCCGTTGGTATCATCATATTTAAGACGTAAGGTAAACGCCTGGGATTCCAATTCGTTAGCCCATTTATATGAAAAACCGTACACGTCTCTTTTTGGCAGATAAATCTTTTCAGTACCTTGTACGACAGATCTATAATTTTTTAATTGATAATTTTCTAGGAAAAAAATTGATTCTGGGAAATTACAGGTGTTTTCATAACTGAATTGAAATCGGCCTATTTTCATTTTTCGTAAATCTAGATCTACCTCAGGATTAAAAAACCATTCTTCCTTATTATCCCTGCCATTTTTTATTTTTAAATGATCCAATGAAAATCCAATTGCCAATTCTACTTTATCGGAAAAGGAATAGTTTAACCGTGTATTCAGGTTCAATCTCTGCCGTTCAAATTGTAGATCGTTTCTCAAACTGTCTACTTCTAGAGTATTTTCCTGAGTATTAAGGATAAAATTGTTCCTGCGATCCTCCGCTAGAGACTCATAACCTACTTCCAATCTATGTTCAAATTCCCCAAACTTGGAGAAGAGATTAGAAGTAAACCCAAAGACGTTAAGTTTGTCATCAGAAGAATGATCAATTCTGGAGTCTTCAGGTGAAGAAAATAGAGAGTTCAAAACAGGAGATCGAATAACAGCATTCTGCTCGACTTCGTTCTGTCCAAAATAGATGTAATTATGCCATACGTTGTTTTTGCTTAATACATAGCTATAATTAAAATGGTTGTAAAAAGAAGATTCTTTCTTGACTAAATTTTGAGCTATGTCAATATTATTGAATAGCAAATTATTATTATACTCTTCCGGTTGATTTTGGTAAACAAATAAATTTTTCAAATATGATTTTTCTCCTCCGGTATATTTAATTTCTAATTCTCCCGAACCTATAGTGTTAGTATGATGGCTGTCGCTGTTCTCATAAAAAATCACCGGATCTTCCTGAACATTGAAAAAAGTTTCCGAAGAAAAAAGTTGATTTTGAATATCATTTGTAAAAGAGCCCGTACCACGTAACTCAATATTTTGTGTAAGCTTAGTAACGAATCCAAGAGAATTCAAAAGGGCTTTATTAAAAGTACTTTGGCCTTCCCGAAAAAAATTATTTTCATTCATCGGAATGGAAAATACAGGATTTATTTCGGGTTCAATTTCCTGCTCCTGGTAAGCTGAAGTGATATTGACCGAAGAGGGTGAGCCTGTGAGTTGATCAGAGGCTTTGTTGCCCAGATTATTATAATCTCCGAAATAGAAAAACTTAATTTGTTTTCGTAAAAGCCCAATATTAGCAGCTGCTTTTACTCGTTCTTCCGTTCCTAATCCTGCGGTAACATTCCCAAACCAAATATTCTTAAATTTTTCCTTGAGATTTAGGTTTAATGCAACTTTATCAGAATCTAATACTTTCGCCAGCACAGGATTATCTTCAAACTTATCAATAATTTGTATTTCATCTAATGTTTTTGCATCCAGGTTTCTGGATAAAATCTGGTAATCATTAGCAAAAAGGTCCTCTCCGTCGATCAATAATTTATTTATAAATTTTCCATGTGCTTTAATGGCTCCATCATCCAGAACTTCAATTCCAGGCAATTTTTTTAGTACATCTTCAACAGTGTGTTCTGTATTATTTGTAAAAGCTCCTGCTTGTATAGTAGTTATATTTCCATTGGCGGAAATTTTTTTGGTAGATTCCAGAACCACTTCTTTTAGTTGTTCTGCTTTTTCTGATAATGTAAAGATCACCGAATAATCATTTTTACCCTGCACGAGCTGCAAGCTATCCTGTTGTTCTTGAAAACCTAAACTGTTAGCGGCAACGATAAGAAGATTATTATTAATATCCTCATCTTTTATTGTCAGCAAAAATCCTCCTTCTTCATCCGTATAGCTATAAGTAAGGATACTCTGGCTCGAATTATAGACAATCACACTAGCTTTTTCGATTGGACTTCCACCCTGATCCTGAACAAAACCTTGAATAGCAGTCTGTCCATTCATATTCATTATAAAAAGAAAAAAAGACAGGCATGCCCATGGCAATCTTCTCATTCAAAAGATTCTATATATATTTCTTGAAAAACAGGTTTTTTTGGTTTTTCAGTTCCTTTTTTTTCCGCCCTTAGAACCATGCTATTATAAGCTTTAACCAGGCTCTTTCGCTCCATTTTTTCAAAATCCTGGATTGTTTGCCAGCCATCAGGGTCTCCGCCTGGCCTTCTTACTTGAGAAATAGGAGCTTCATTCGTAGTCGGGTATTCCACATTTTTAAAATACAGGTACATTTCTTTCTTTTGGTCATAGGCTTCTAAGATTAATCCCGGCAATCCTTGCAGCTTCCAGGGGCCATATGGAAGAGGAATTTGCAAAGTGTACCATGCGGTATAAGTACGTCCTCTAAAATTCCCAATAGCTTTATGTGCTTTGAAATTTCCAATTTCTTTTGTTTCAGATTGTAATTTCCATTCGATTATCGGTCTTTCCTCCGCTATATATATATTGCCACGAAAGCGTTGGCTCCACCACAAACTATCCTTGTCCCTATTATAGTAAACCTGTTGCCCATATCTGGTGGTTTTTCCTCCATTATAAGCTACTTGTTGTTCATTATTGCCTTTAAAAATAGATTGATTATCATATAAGTCTTTTTCTAATGAGTCTTTTGCGGTCACGTAATAAGAATGTTCCTGATTAAAAACTAGATAAGCGTTTAAATCTGGACCAGAGGCACTTCTCATACCAGGACTTTTTATCTGGCCATAATAAGCAATACCTTTTTGAGCCTGAAGCGTAAAATTCATTAGGCTGAAGAACAACAAAATGCAAAATTGTTTCATAATTAAAAAGTTATAACTAATAAAAATAAAGTGCAACATGGCTTTTAACATGCTGCACTTATTTAAGAATGTAGATTACTAATTGCACATATCTAGTGCTTCTTGAACGGTACTGGCTTGTCCAGCATAAACACCATCACAATAAACTGCAAAATCAGCCTCTTTTAAATTAGAAGCATTTTTAACTATTTTACTTCCTGCAAAGGAAGGGAAAGAAAATATTCCAATAGCTGCTAAAATTAACACTTTTTTCATAAAAAATTAATTTGGATTTAACCTCTACTCTTTTTAGGATTTTCGAGTAACTCCTTGTACACGCGTGTATTGTGATAGTCATGAATAAAAGTGATTATTTTTCAACTTTCTTAAGAAAAAGAAAGGAATAATATGCGATTACCTTTATTCGTAACTGGCGTAAATATAGATTTTAGCAATCTCCCCATTCTATTCAAAAACCACGGAAATTCTGTGGTAAAACCACGTTTTTTTCCTAATAAAAAGGACAATTAGGTTTCTGCAAGGGTGCCACTTCACCTACTACGACAACAAAGCTGCGGGAAAACCGCAATTTTTATGTGGATAAAAATTCTTTGAATAACTTTTTAAAGGATAGTTTTATGGTTATTAACTTAAAAACCTACTTATGAAACGACAAAAACTTTTACTATCAATTTTGACAACAGCAGTTGTATTTACTTCATGCCAAAAGGAAGACGAGATTATAGCCACTGAATCACCTGTAAATGCAATTTCCTCCCAGGAAGAAAAATTATCCAAAGAAACTTTAGATAACATCAACAGGTTGCACTTCAATTACAAAGGAGCACAGGTTACAGATTTTTTATTACCGGATGGTTCTACTGAAGAGGCTATACTTCTTGAAGGAGATATCCTTATGAATACTTCACAATTAAAGAAAATGAGTGCAAAGGATATTACAAGCAAGCAATACAGAACCTATAATTTGATCAGCAGCCCCAGGACTATTAATGTTATTGGTTTTACTGCAAATTCCAGCCAGGGCTTAACTGCCAAGCAAAAATCTGCCTTACAAAGAGCAATAAATAACTACAATTCTCTCAGTATAGGAATTAACTTTACATTGACTTTTGGCACCAATTATCAACCATATGATATTGTAGTTTATCAAAATTCTAATGGTGAAGCAGGAGGTGTAGCCGGTTTCCCTGAAAACGGAAATCCATATAAATACGTGCAGATATTCTCTGGAATGGAAGGATATAGCACAGCCACTAATGAACATGTATTAACCCATGAAATTGGTCATTCCGTTGGATTAAGACATACTGACTGGTATAGCAGGCAGAGTTGTGGCCAGTCAGGGGAATCTGCAGGTTCTGATGGCGCAGTGCACATTCCGGGCACGCCTACAGGGTATGATTCCAATTCTATAATGCTTGCATGCTTTAGTGCAAATGAAGATGGCAATTTTGGCTACTATGATGAAGTAGCTTTAAATTATCTGTATTAATAAGTTAATGGTAATAAAAAGGAGAAGCCGTCTCACTTTTGTAAAATAAGACGGTTTTTCTATTTTTTCCTCTAAGGTGACATGAAACGATTTTCTAGATGGCATTTTGAAACGAAAAAAGAAGTGTTTGGTTCTATTGTAAACAAAGTCATTAATCCATACCAAAATTTTCCACATTATTAAACCAACCCCATGCAAATTCTAAAATAAGGTTGAATTTGGTTTGAACAAGAGCCAGCTCCACATCAGCTGTTAATTTTTTCTTTTGACATTACCTGTTTTCAGGTAAATTTCTCTTTTATCCCGTGCTTTTTTTTGTTTTTAAGCATCGTGATTGGCATCAGCAGTAAAGAAATCGTAAAGTGGGCGTAAGATAAGATTGTAGTTGCTCAAGATGGAACTTGAGGTCCATGGATGTCATTGCTATCCTGATGTTGTTGAATGACATTACTAACCCTAGAAAAATATGTGGGAAAGTAAGAAATCTTCTTCATATCACTACCGAAACAGTATAAATTAGATTATTCTTCTGGTTCCAACATAACCTCCCATTTTAAATAGCGATCGCCAGGCAACTTTTTCAAAAAAATAAAGGTATTACTAAAAGTATTTGAAGGTTTTTTATAGTTACTTTTTCTGAATTTATTTAACTCTACTAATTCTTGGCATAAACCAACTACGGATTCTATTACATCTGGCTTCTCAACAGAATAAAAGTGCAGATAAAATTCCGGATCTGCTTCAAGAAAATTATTTTTTGATTTCTCCGTAGTTCGAGCTCTTTTTATTTTAGATTCAAATCCTTCTTTAACTACTTTAAAATCAGTATATGTAGAATCAGATCGCAGCCGTACATCCATATACTTCGATTGATCAAAACAAACGCAAAGTTTACCGTTATCCTGTGACCAGCTTTTTGAAATAAAAAAGATAGTCACAGTGCACATAAAAAAAATTTTTCCAATCATTTCACTGACAATTTTGATTATTATTTTCAAAATTATATAAGGTACTATTTATACTATTTTTTTGTGCTTGAGATAAGTTATTCCAAGCAATAGAATTTTTCAACCCCACCCACGACAGAGCTTCGTATACATCATCAGAATATGAATCATCAAATTCTTTTAAGCTATTGATTATCACATTGCGGTAATGTTGAGCCATAGCTTGATGTTGAGCACTTGTAGCATCCATTCCTTGAGGAACATTATTTTTCCACCTGGTGTAGTAATCAACTAAACCTGGATAGTCTTCCTTCATTGCTACTATATCTGTATAAGTAATTCCATCAAGACTTGGGTGTTGCCATACAGAAAGAAGTTTCCTAAACATTTCAGCATGTATAATTTCATGTATCAATGTTCGCGCCACAGATAATCGAGGTCTAGTTAGATTATTCTCATTAAATGTTATTGTTATCATATAATTTTCAGGAGCACTTGTTTCTGCATTGATGTTAACAGGTAAAGTTGGTGAAGAATCAAAAGTTAAATTCGCCACAGACATATCTCCGTCAAAATTGTTAAGATAGGTATTAAATGCTGAAGCATTTCCCATGTCTTGATAAACTCCATTAAGACAACTGTTATTTTTAAAAGACTCACTTAATATTACTTGATATGAAAAATCAACATAATCTCCGTGAATAAGAGCTAATGTAGCTTTCTTCCCAAAGGCAACGGCTTCTGCGGAAAACGCATTTTCTTCCAAAAAATTTACTACCGCCAAAGATTGCACGTGTGTTTTAAACCAACTTTTTTGAACATTATTTAAACCGAGTATCCCTGCAACATATTCCATTCTTGCCATTTCTTCATCATCAAATGGAGTTATAACCGGATCCATAGGGATAGTTGCAACTCCTATAGAACCTGTAGAGTAATTTGCTGTACCTTCCTCGTAATCTATCGTAAAGCCAACCGTACCATTATTTTCATAAGTAATAGTAAAACACTGCCTGGCAATTAAAACCCATCTTCCTAACTCTGTATTACCTACTCCTACAAGTTGCCCTTGATCTGGAGTCCAAAAATATTCATATGTACAGAAAAAATATGAAATAGGTTGTTTAGTGAGAGCAGTTAAATCTAGCTGAAGAGGAGTTATTTTAAATTTCTTGGGAATTTCTTCAAAATCTAGTTCAGTGAGATCATTCTTTGAATACCCATATTCAACTAAATATGCATCATAATCACCATTTTTATTTTTAGAAAATAATAAGTTTTTAATTGGCTCGTCTAATCTTTGAATAGTAGGAAAAGTATATGAATCATAGCTGCCTTTCGAAACATTAAAAGAAGAAGTTAATACCACCTCAACATCATATTCTTCAAGATACAAAATACTATCATTAAAAATCTCATTCCTCCCTTCTTCAATTTTAGAAAAAATATTTTTTAATGAAGAGGGCATTTTTTTGTTTTTGAACATTACATTTTCTACAGAATATTCTGGAACTAATTTTTCATCTTCAACTGAATTATACTCTTCTTTTGAACAAGCATAAAATGCAATAACCACCAACAACAGGAAATAGTTTTTTTTCATTTTGAGAGATTTAAATATCTGATATGTTCAGAAATTATTATTAGATAAAAATTATTATAAAAAACTAAGAAAAGGATACACTTTTCCCACAAATGAAATACGGGAAAACCACGTTTTATTTCCAGAATTTTCGTGGTATTACCACATAAATCATGTGGGAAAACCAATCAGGAAGCTGTGAGTTCTTCTATAATTTTGATCAAAATTATAACTTGCTGAAATCCTACTACATACTGAATAATGATAGCTGTACCTCTTGTAATCTTTGTGAAATATTTGAAGAGTTTCCAGAATTTTATTGCTCAGGTGTCAACGATGATTACGAAGAAGGAATGAATGCTATTTTAAAAAATAGTCCGGATATTGTTTTTATAGATATTGATGCAAACCCCGATAGAAAGTATAGTGATGTCTTTTCTTACTGCAGCGAAATTGACACCTATATTCAAAAAAAACCACTATATGTAGCCTTGTCAATTGACACATCTAAAGCATATATGGCATTAAAAAACAAGTTTTACGATTATATTCTTAAACCAGGGAAAGAACTGGAAATTCGTAAAATTATTTTGCAACTGGTAAAAGAGCAAAAACCATTTTTAGACAATACCTTATGTTTAAAATCGTATAAGGATTACACCCTCCTATCCGTCGATGAAATATTATTTTTGCAGGCAGACAATAATGCAACAGACTTCATATTACGGAATGATAAAAAAGTGAGTGCCTTTAAAACCCTTAAATCTTTTGAAATGGTTTTGCCTGATAATTTTTTAAGGATCCACCATAGTTATATCGTAAACAAACACTATATCTCCAGAATCAATTTTGGTAAATTAAAATGTTATTTAAATCAAAATAAAGTTAGTTTACCTTTTTCTAAGTCTTACCGACATAATCTTCATTCATTAGAAGAACTATTGGAACAGAAGGCAATTTCATTCAATTAGAACCATTAGATATTCCTCAAAAACTTCTAAAAGACATTTTATGAGCTGAGAGAAATCTTCAGTAACTAATAAATATTCGTCATTACCTAATAGAAACTGGCACACTACTAAATGGAACAAAAAGAAAAGGTTTTCTTCATCTCCTTAAGATACTTTTAACACGGTTTAAGAGAGAAGCTTCTTAAGAATTGGACTTTCATGTCCAACTCAATCATGCATGATTAAACACTGAGCCATTTTATGGCCTTCGGGCCTCTACACTATTGTTTAATTTAACCTAATATGACATGAAAACTTTTAAAAATTTATTAAGTTTAACTCTTATAGTCCTTGTTGCTTATTCCTGTGAACCCGAGGAGTTACCAGAAACTACAACCTCAATTCATAAAAACATTTCAGCTGATACAGGAGACCAGGATTATGAAGTAGAGAACCCACATGAAGATTAAAACCAATGAAATAGCAAACCTAATCCTTTTTGGATAGGTTTGCTATTATTAAATCTGTATAATTTGAAGATAGCTAAATTACTTCTCTTACTGGAATTATTAGTTCTAATTTCTTGTAACAAAGATTATTCATCTTCAAAGAATGATTACTCTAAATTGATAAATCAGAAATTGGATCAAGTGTCTAAATCCAGCCTCAAACTTCAAGAAAAGCAGGAAATTCTACAAGATGCTTATAATTTAGCCAACGAACAAGAAGATGATATAAGGAATAAAAACTTATTAGAAATTTCTTACCAATTTTTAAAACTAAGAGACTCTGTAGCTTTTTTAACCATAAATAAAAAAGTAAGAAAACTTTCTGCTGACTCAAATGACTCTCTAAGCTTAGCCATGGCATATTGGGATCTCGGCAATTACTACCATACAACTAATATAGAAGATAGTGCATATTTTTATTATAATAACGCCCAAAAACTATATGCTCTTGTCGGCAATGAATTCAATTCGGGTAGATTACTGCTAAATATGGCGATGATTCAAAAAAATATAAAAGATTACACCGGTAGTGAAGTAACTACAACCAATGCTATCACTTTGCTAAAGCCCTTACACAAGAACAAACAACTTTACAGCGCCTACAATAATTTAGGAATTGTCTTTAATGAGTTAGAGGAATTTGATAAAGCATTA
Organism: Autumnicola aciditolerans; assembly: GCF_041679265.1. NCBI lineage: Bacteria > Pseudomonadati > Bacteroidota > Flavobacteriia > Flavobacteriales > Flavobacteriaceae > Autumnicola > Autumnicola aciditolerans. The sequence continues at coordinate 5,197 of NZ_JBGFSM010000027.1, read as the reverse complement.
AATTATTATGAAGAAGCTCAAAATTATTTAGAAAAATCCGAAAGAGCAGATAAATTTCCTTCCATTTGGAATAATATTGGAGTGGTCTTGCACAACAAAAAGCAATTTGATAAAGCAAATGACTATTATAATAAAGCCTTAAATTACAGAAAGGATTTAGCCAATGTTGATCCAGAACTTTACGCTATGTTATTGGACAATCAGGCTTATAACCGATTAAGAGCGGGAGAAAAAAAGGAAATACTGGAACAACTACAAAAATCTCTTCAAATACGCAAGAAGCACCGCTTCATACCTGGAATAGTTATAAATCAGCTTCACCTTGCCGAATATTTTATTAAAAATTCTGATACCATTTCTGCTATTAATTACGCCTCTCGAGCGAAAGAATTGAGCATGCAAACCAGCAATACCAGAGATTTAATTAATTCATTGATTTTTCTTTCTCACGTAAAAAAAGATAGCTCTTTATTTTACACAAGAAAAGTTTTAAATATTAGCGATAGTCTTCAAAAGCATGAAAGAGCTGTAAGAAACAAATTCGCAAGAATAAACTTTGAAACAAATGAATATATTTCTGAAACTGAAAGACTAAATCAGCGAATATTTCGCATCTCCTTAATGACCTTAGGAATACTACTGATTTTTATATTATTATACATCATTAAAGATCAAAGATCAAAGAATAAGCTTATAAGACAAAAGGAAAGTGCCAATCAGGAAATTTATAATTTAATATTGGCACAACAAAAGTATTTTGAAGAAGGCCGGGAAAAAGAAAAGCAACATATTTCAAGAGAATTACACGATGGAATTTTAGGAAAGCTTTTTGGAATAAGGTTAAGTTTAGATTCTTTAAATGAGCGAGATGAAGTCGAGAGTAAGAAAAAAAGATTTCATTATATTGAAGAAATACAAAAAATAGCGGAAGAAATCAGGTTGATCTCTCATAAACTCAACAAAAATTCTATAGTTGATGTCGATTTTAAAACTGTATTAGAAGAACTTATAAAAAATCAACATCAGGGAGTAGATTTTCAACTGCAGATGGAAAATTCCATTTTCTGGGAAGATATAGGAAATGATATCAAAATTAATATATACAGAATTATTCAGGAAGCCATTAACAATATCCATAGACATTCAAAAGCCACTAAAGCAAAAATTGAAATTCGAAAAAACAAGAAGAAAATAATTCTTCATATTCGGGATAATGGAGTAGGATTTAATAGCGATGAATCCACAACAGGTATTGGTTTAAAAAACATGAAAGATCGTAGCCGCAATATTGATGGACATTTTTCAATAAAATCGGGCCCGCAAGGTACTCTCATTAAGGTTACAATAAATATAAAAAATGAGAAATAGAAAAAATATGGAAGAGTTAAACAGGATAAATATTTTATTGATTGATGATCACCATATGATTTTAGAGGGATACAAGAATGTTTTATCCCAGTTAGAATTAGATAACGTAGAACTTTCAATTGATACGGCTGACAATTGTGATATCGCTTGGGGGAAAATTAAAAATAAGAACTACCACATTGTTTTTCTCGATATAAATTTTCCTGTCCAGGAAAATAGTATAATACTTTCTGGCGAAGATTTAGGAGTGAAAATTAAAACACAATTTCCCAAAATTAAAGTTGTAATATTAACTGTTTTGGAAGATTCGTTCCGACTTCACAATATATTATCGAATATTAATCCTGATGGCTTTCTTTTGAAGGGCGAGACCACTTCTAAGGAATTATCAAGATGCCTGGAAAAAGTCATCACTGCACCACCATACTATGGGCAAAAAATTTCTAAATTACTCCGTTCTGAAGTTGCTCACCAGTTTTCTATAGACGAAACCGATAGGATAATGCTTTACCAGCTCTCATTAGGCACCAAAACTAAAGATCTTACCAAATTTGTAAATTTATCTTTACGTGCTGTAGAAGATAGAAAGAAAAAGTTGAAAGAAATTTTTGGAGTAAGTGGTGAAGGAAATAAAGCATTATTAGAGAAAGCGAGAGAGAGTGGTTATATATAAACTTAGCTGCTTATTCATAAAACACCTATAATTCATTCCACCTTATTCTGGGCAATGGATGCCTTTCCGTTAAATAAATACGTATTGCTGGAGGTGTCAGCAGAACTGGCCATAGCTATAAGAATGGAGATTACACATTTTTTACTCTCCTAGTGCAGTGCTGAGTAACACCTTCTTATTTTAAGTTTTTTGCTGTAGTATTCAAGCTGCGTCTTAAGATGCTCTTAACGCTAGTTTTTGTAGGCCGGATTACCAAGTGGCTGTGTCTCCCTTCCAGTATCGGTTTCTCAAAATGTGGCAAGGCTTCTATGGCGAGCGTTCCTGCCCGTACATTTCTAATAACCTTTCGATAGGTCTTGGCAATGGACTTTTTTCCTACTATGCTTATGCATACGCAGTATTTGTTTTACTTGGCACATTCGTTTTGATGGTGTAACAAAAAAGCGTCTTAGTTGTCCTTAGTTTACAGAGAAACTAACAAATTCACCTAATTATGTCTAAAAATGCAAAGAAATGTGGTTTTCCCACAATAATCATGTGGTATTTCCAAACCCAAATGTCATTAGAAGAGTTTAATTTTAGATTAACATTTAAATCAAGAATGAGAATCAAAAATTTAATACCCACTTTAATTATGCTTTTCCCATTACTAACCTTTTCGCAAATACAAATTTCCGGGGAGGTTTATGATACAAATGATAAGCCAATAAGTTTTGCAAACGTAGTGTTATTTGACGCAGATAATCAATTAATTGGGGGAGAGATTACGAATGATGATGGAGAGTATTTTATCCAAACATCACCAGGGAATTATATTCTTCAAATAAGTTTTATTGGATATAAAAAATGGAATGATACGATTGAAGTGACAAAAGATATCAATTTGGGAAAAATAAATTTAAATGATGATCCAAACTTATTAAATGAGGTAACAATTAAAGGTAAGAAACCTTTAATTGAGAGAGAAGTAGATCGTTTAGTATTTAATGTTGAAAATTCGATAGCGTCACAAGGAATGAGTGCATTGGATGCATTGAGCAATACGCCATTAATAAGAATTCAAAACGAAAATGTCTCTATCGTTGGTAAAGGAAATATTATCCTGATGATAAACGATAGAATACTTCATCTTTCGGGCAATGAGTTGACTAGTTATCTTCAATCTCTGCGTTCCGATAATATAGCAAGTATAGAAGTGATTACTACACCTCCATCGAGATATAGTGCCCAAGGTAATAGCGGAATTATCAATATCATTTTAAAAAAGAATCAAAACCTTGGCTGGAATGGGAATTTGAATAGTTCTTATCAGAAAACATCATATGATGGTTTTGGTTCTGGAGCAACGATCAATTATCAATCGAATAGCATTAGTTCTTCTTTAAAACTCCGGCAAAATGAATATTCTGTTAAACCAGTTGGATCGCGTAACTTGATAGGGGAAAATAACAGTATCTATACGAGTGAGGTGCGCAAAGATAACTCCGAAACTTTAGGTCTTAATTACAGTTTCGACCTTAAAATAAATAAAAATCAAAATATTGGTGTTATATATGATTTCAATAATAGAAATCAGGCTATTGATGCTAGTGGTATAAGTAGGTATGAATCTCACGGTGCTATAGATTCCATTCTCAGTACTTTTCAACAGCAACGCTGGGAAACTTCAACTCATACCTTAAATGCTTATTATGATATACAATTAGATACTACTGGAAAGAGAATTAATATTACTGGAAATTACTTGAGAAACAGTCCTGATAAAGTTAATGATTTCGAAACAATTAGTGATAATGGGGAGAATGCATCTATTGTTCGTAATAGTAGTTATTTAGATTATAATATTTATTCAGGCCAAGCGGATATCACACTTCCGTATCAATTTGGAACAGTGGAAAGTGGAATAAAATATACTTCATTTGAAAACAATTCTAATGTCGGTTATTACAATGTCATTAATTCAAATTATGTAATTGACCCAGAGAAAAGTAATGCATTTGATTATAATGAAAAAAATTATGCGGCTTACATAAGTTGGCAGAAAGATTTTAATGATCAATGGTCGGCTAAATCAGGTTTGAGATATGAGTATACTACGTTGATTGGAACATCGCCTGAACAGAATAATGATATTATTAGTAATTCCTATGGTAGATTATTTCCAACCGCTTATGTTCAATATCAACCATCGATGGAGAATTCTTTTACACTAAGTTATTCGAAAAGAATTGACCGTCCTAGTTTCCAGTCTTTAAACCCCTTTAGGTGGTATACAAATCCATATACATATTTTACAGGAACCCCAACATTACGGCCAACCTTTAGTGACAATCTGGAGTTTACATACACGTTTAGAAATAAGCTCAGTTCAAGTTTGTATTATCAAAATAGCAAAAATGGCATTTCAAATATAGCTCGTCTAAATAATGGGATTTATACTAATGTTATAGAAAATAGCTTTGATGAAAACAAACTCGGCTTACAAATTAATTATAATGACCGCTATTTTAATGCATGGGAGATCTCTTTTAGTGCTACAGGAACATATACTGCTACGGAACCGATTATTCAGGAGGCAGAAGGACTAAATGTTAATTCGTTTTCCTATTCGCTATACAACACTATAACCTTAAATACAGATGAAACCTGGTTTTTACTATTGAATTACTGGCATGATCTTCCTTACGTATATGCAAATATAAATATAGAAAGTCAACTAAACTTTTCACCGGGAGTAAAAGCATCTTTCCTAAATAAAAAGCTCACCGCTAGTGCAGTTATAACTGATCTTTTTAAAACATTTGAAAGTAATGGCTATTCCTATAATTCAGGATATAGATCGGAATTTACTAGCTACTTTGATCGTAGAAGGCTGGTCATTAGTTTAAGTTATTCATTTGGGAACAACAAAGTAAATGGCAATAAAAAGAATATTCAGTTCAATGAGAAATCAAGAGCAAATTAATAATAAAATAAAGACAAACGCGCGTTGAGGAGAAACTCGAAAATCCTTTAAAGAGTAGAGACCAATTTTAAATTTATAGTCATGAATAAAAAATTCAGTAAACTTCAATTTAGCGACACTATCCCGTAAAGTGTGTAAGTTTTAAATAAAGGGGTTTGGCTTTATTACTTAAAGTCGAACCCTTTCTTCAT
>NZ_JBGFSM010000026.1:0-18204 GCF_041679265.1 Autumnicola aciditolerans | reverse complement strand
GGTTGGACGTTCAAGTTGGTAATAAGTGGTATACTTTTAAATTGAAATGTGGGGTAGTTCTATATTAATATATACAATAGAAAATTGCTTTTTAAAAAAAGTGATTTGGAGATGTGGCTGACACAAAATCCAATGAGAACTCTTCAGGAGGAGAAAAGAATACTGGACAGTAAGATTAATGGAAATAATAAGTAGTGATTAATTAAAATCTAAAATTTATGGTAAGAATTTTTTTAAGATCAAGAATTAAAGCTGATGGGACATATCCAATAGTTTTAAGTGTTACAAAGAAGCATAAGACTAAAGTTTTTTCTTTAGGTATCAGTTGTAAAAAGAGTCATTGGAATGGCAAGAAGCTATTGAGTAAACACCCTAACAATCAGATTGATAATTTACTTATACAAGAAAAGGAAAATGAAGCAAATGCTATTATAAGTGAATTCGAGCTAAAGGGAATAGATTTTACTTTAAAGCAATTTGAGAAAAGGTTTAAAAAAACATCTGATAACAGAATAACAATTGCTGATTTTTGGAATGAAAAAATCCAGCAGCTCAATCAAGCAGGTAGAACAGGAAATGCTCAAGTACTTATATCTACGTATAATTCTTTTTTCAAATTTACAAATGATAAATCAATAACTTTTCAGGATGTTACATATGATCTACTGCATCAATATGAAGTATTCTTAAGAAGTAAAGGAAATACTGATGGTGGAATTGGTGTCAAAATGAGAGCTATTAGAAGCCTCTATAATCAGGCATTGAATGCTGATTTAGTAGAAGAGAAATATTACCCCTTCAATAAATTTCAAGTAAGCAGGTTTAAAAGTCGGAGTACTAAAAAGGCATTAACACGTGATGAGATAGGGCTTATTGAAAAATTAGATGTTGAAGAGCATCCTGACCTCATCAATGCCAAGAATTACTTCCTATTTAGTTACTATACACAGGGAATGAATTTCTTTGATCAAATGAAATTGGAATGGAAAAACATCAGTAGGGATAGACTTTATTATACCAGGTCAAAAACAAAGAGAAAGTTCAGTATTAAGATTCTGCCACCGGTTAGGGAAATCCTCGATTATTATAAAATTCAAAATCGGAAAACACCATATGTCTTTCCTATCCTGTTAAAAACTAATTTAACTCCTATTCAAATTGAGAATAGAAAAAAGAAAACATTGAGGATTTATAATAGGAAATTGAAAAAGATTGGTGAAATACTGGAAATAGATAAGAAAATAACCAGCTATACAGCAAGACACAGTTTTGCAACTAATTTAAAATACGTAGGGATTTCTACAGATGTAGTCAGTCAATCTTTAGGACACAAAGATCTAAATGTTACTCAAAGTTACCTTAAAGATTTTGAAGATAAGGTTATAGATGATGCAATTGAGAAACTGCTAAAAGAGGTTAATGTTGAATATTTAATTAAGAATGAAAAATGAAAAAAAAACAATTATTTGATTATGTAGATGTTGATAAAGTGATAAAAAATCATCAGCGAAAAATAGAGGAGGCAGGCAAAAGAAGGATTGAAAAACTTGAAAGCAAAAAGATAGATATTCTTCAGAAGGATAAGGAACTATTATATGATTTTGATAAGGAAGTGGTGGATAATCTTTCAGATGGGAAGGATAAATACATTATTTTAAAGATTTCTGAAAAAGATAATTCTTTTGAATGGGTTGCAGATGAGTATGCCAAAATTCTAACTACCCCGAAAAGCCTTTTGGAAAAAAATGTGCCTTTTTTAAAATATTTCGTAATGGATTATGATACTCTTTTTGGTATTAGATATAACCAAATTAAAAACTACAACAATAAAATTTTTGATTTGCCAGAACGCGTACTATTTGAAACTTTGTTAATAAAATTCAAGAGAAATAATTTTGAACCCTTTGAATGGCCTAAAAATAAAATTGAATATGAGTTAGGAATTAAAAGGAGGGTAAGGGAAAGAATTTTTAAACGTTTCCTTACTATAGGAATTTTGAAAAAGATGGAAAGAGTGGAAAAATATTCTAAAGAGAGGGAAGGTCCTATAAAAACAACATTATTTGAACTAGATCTAAAAGTAATTATGAATCTTTTACCTACAATCTACTCTAACTTTAGTAAAGAAAAAATGCAAGAGGACATTTCGAAATATTTAAAGCTGAAAAAGGTAGAAAAGTAGAATAAGAAAAAGTTACCATGTACAAATGCACATTACTCCAGGTGTGCATTTGTACATATACTATAGAAGGAAATAATCCATTTACTTAATCTTAGTAAAATGTTTTTCTTTGGACACTTTCTTTTTGTAGGTGGTCCAAAAAATTTAAGCCTCAGTTGGGGCTTTTTTTATGAAATTAAATCAGCAAAATTATGAATTTAAGAAAATCAGAAAGAAAAAGAGCCAAGATTAAAATGGCTCTCCAAGCACCTGCGGGAGCAGGTAAGACATATTCAGCGCTTTTACTTGCAAAGGGCTTAACTAAGGGGGATTTTGAAAATGTAGCCATTATAGATACTGAAAATGGTTCTGCTGATCTTTATGCCCATTTAGGGCCATACAAAGTGCTACCTCTTGATTCTCCCCATTCTCCTGAAAGGTATATTCAAGCAATTGAAATCTGTGAAAAGGAAGGGGTTGAGGTAATTATTCTAGACAGCATAACCCACTGCTGGGAATTTCTGCTGGAATATCATGCTTCTCTTGCAGGTAACAGTTTTACGAACTGGAATAAAGTTACTCCCAGGCAGAAGGCTTTTATAAATAAGATTCTTCAGTCTCCATGCCATATCATTTCTACCATTAGAACAAAACAGGATTATGTTTTAAATCAAAAGGATGGAAAGTACATTCCTGAAAAAGTTGGTTTAAAAGCCATACAGAGAGGGGAAATTGATTATGAATTTACTTTAGTCTTTGATATAGACATCAAGCACCATGCTTTGGCTTCTAAGGATAGAACAGGTTTGTTTATGGATAAACCAGAGTTTACACTCAATTCTAACACAGGTAGTAAAATTCTGCAATGGTGTAACAGCACCATTACTCTTCCAGAATTGCAACATAAAATTCAGGAATGTTCCACCAATAGAGAATTAACCAAATTATATTCTGAGCATAAGGATCTTGCAAAGCAGTTGGAACAAGAGTTTATTAAAAAACAAAAACTATTAAATGATTTAACTCACCAGAAAAATTACAGTAAAAATGGAACTACAAACAGTTAAACCACAGGAAAAGTACCAGGAAAATATAAATAGTCATACTCCTGATACTATTCCTGGTACCAGGAAAGATAATGAAATACCTTCAAATAGAACTTCTTTTATTAAGGCAAATACTGTAGAGGCTGACCTATCCCATTTAAGAAATGACTGCATAGTGCCAGTCTTTAGCAAGGATAACGAACAAACAATAGCCCATCAGGAATTCATAGAAGTGACTCTGGAGGCTTTTCAAAAAGTTTTTCCAAATCAACAGATTGAATGTCCTGAAATCAGAGTTTCGCATCAGGTAAAAGGGAGGACTCCTGATGCTTTACATATTCCTGCTAAGGAATTGCAAAATCATCAAAGGACTATTTACTACGAGAGAATGGCATTTCTCTCTCTTATTCCCGGTATTACACAAACTATTGATGGAAATAATATAGCCTTATGTATAGGAGGGGTAAGGGCTTATAATCAGGAAAATCTTTACAGTAAAAAGAGTTTGGAGAAGTTCAAATTTTTTATAGGATTTCAGAATATGGTATGTTGTAATCTCTGTATTTCTTCAGATGGTTTTGCAGGAGAATTGAAAGCAGCCTCCTACCAGGAACTTGAGAGGATGATTGAACAGAGCGTTGCCGATTATGACTATGAAGAGCAGTATAGAGAAATGAAAGATTTCAAAGATTATTTTCTTACTGAAAAGCAATTTGCACAATTACTTGGGAAAGTAAGGTTGTACAATTACCTTCCCAAAAAGGATAAAATTGCTCTACCAGATTTGATATTGAATGAAAATCATTTTTCCACTGTAGCACAAGATTATTATAAGGATGAAAGCTTTTGTAGGAATGATAATGGAGAAATAAATATTTGGAAACTTTACAATCTTCTCACAGGAGCCAATAAGAGCAGCTACATTGATACTTTCCTTGATAGAAATGAAAATGCCTATGATTTTGCAAAAGGGGTCTCAAAAGCAATCAATGGTGATTCTGCTTACGATTGGTTTTTGAGTTGAAGGATGCGCTCATCATTTTCTTGGTGAGCGCAATTATTAATTTAAAATAAATATTATTGGGATTTTGCTCCTGGTGAGTAGAAATTATAGCTTCTATCTCTTCAATTTTTAGTAATTGGAATAAAACGAATCTCTTTCAATGAGCTTAGTTTTATGTGTAAATGGAAATTCAGGAGCAAGGCTTTTATAAATATTTTTCTGTCAAAAATCATTAAGTTTAATTTCAGAAAAAAGTATAAAGATACCTTATTCAACGTGAGTGGCATTTAATGGCACTTCATATGGAAATGCAAAATGACTTACTTCCTTACCTGATAACCAAAGGCTGTGATCTTCTTTTTTTAATACCACAGGCATTCTTTTCTTATTGTTATGAATTTCACTCATAAGTTCATTGGCTTCAGTGGTAATAATAGAATATGAATTTACGAGGTCATCTGTTTCAGGATTTTTCCAGGTACTATATATTCCAGCGAAAGCAAAAACTTCTTGATCCTCTGGTTCTAATAAAGATTTTTGCTTCTCTTTTCCTTTAGGATCAAGCCACTGCCATTCATAATAACCATCAGCGATTATCAAACATCTATTTTTTGCGGAATTTCTAAATGCTGGTTTCTCTTCAACAGTTTCAATTTTGGCATTCAAAGTCATTTTCTTAATCTTATCATCCTTTGCCCAGAAAGGAATTAGACCCCAATGAAACATGTTTATTTCACCTGTATTCTCATCAGTAATTACAGGTGTTTTGATATATGTAAAGGCATTTATCTCTTTCATGGGTTTGTATGCATCTGGTTCAATAAAACGAGCATCTAGTAATTTCTCCAGAGTTGATAACTTTGAATTTAATTTAGTTCTATAGCACATTGTAATTCATTTTATAAGTAAAGATAATTTAAATATTTCCTAAGCTTAAATAAAATATTTAATAGGAAATAATACTAAATATTGGAATTAATCCAATTTAATTTAAATTTGAAGATTATTAAACTTCAATATTGAATGAAAATATTTCTTCCAGAAAATACAGTTTCTTTTACTATCTGTTTGATGTCATCTGGTATTTCAGCAGGTTTTCCTTCACCAGCAGATGACCATCTAGAAGATAGAATAGATCTCAATAGAGAGCTTATTAGAAATAAGGATTCAACATTTTTTGGAAGGGTGGAAGGTGATTCCATGAAAAATGCAGGAATTGAACATGGTGATTTACTTGTAATTGATAAAAGTCTTGAAGCAAGAAATGGCAAAATAGCTGTATGCTTTATTGATGGTGATTTTACAGTTAAAAGAATAAAGGTTGAAAATGATATGGTATGGTTAGTAGCAGAAAATGAAAAATATAAACCTATTAAAGTAACCAAAGACAACGATTTATTGATATGGGGAATAGTGGTTCATGTAATTAAGAGTTATTGATGTTTGCACTGGTGGATTGTAACAATTTTTATGCTTCATGTGAGAGAGTATTTAACCCATCTTTAAATGGTAAACCTGTTGTGGTCTTGTCTAATAATGATGGTTGTGTAATAGCTAGAAGTAATGAAGCTAAAGCTTTAGAAATACCAATGGGTGCACCTGCATTCAAATTTCAATCACTATTTGATAAATACAATGTCCATGTTTTTTCTTCTAACTATGCTCTCTACGGGGATATGAGTTCTAGAGTTATGAATATACTTTCAGATTATACTCCAGATATAGAAGTATATAGTATAGATGAATCATTCCTAAAATTAAAAGGATTTGATCACTTTGATCTAAATCAATATGGCCTACAAATTCGATATAGAGTTATTAAAGCAACAGGAATTCCAATTAGTATAGGCATTGCACCAACTAAATCATTAGCTAAAGTGGCTAATAAGATAGCCAAGAAATTTACTAGTCAAACTGGAGGGGTTTATGTTATGGACTCTGAGGTGAAAAGAATGAAGGGATTGAAGTGGACTAAGATTGATGATGTATGGGGTATAGGCAGAAGGTATGCTGAAAGATTGAAAAAAATTAATATCCATAATGCCTGGCAGTTTACTCAGTTGCCCAATCAGTATGTTCAATCTAAAATGAGCATCGTAGGCTTAAGATTAAAAAGAGACTTAGCTGGAGAGAATATTCTTGATCTAGAGGAAACTCAGATTAAAAAGAATATTGCAGTAACAAGAGCATTTGAAACCATGTATTCAGATTATGATGAATTAAGGGAAAGAGTTTCAACATATGCTGTGAGGGCAGCTGCCAAACTTAGAAAGCAGGATTCTTGTTGTAATTTGATTCAGCTGTTTCTATTAACTAATCCATTTAGAGAGGATCTTAAACAGTATAGAGCAGGAATTACACTGCATTGCCCATATCCAACAAATTCTAGCATTGATTTGATAAAATTAGCAGAAACAGGACTTCAAAAAATTTATAAAGAGGGTTATCAGTATAAGAAAGCAGGAATCATTGTAATGGGTTTAATCTCACAGAATCATCGCCAGTTAACATTATTTGAATCACCTAATGCTAAGCATGCAATTCTAATGAAAACAATAGATAGGCTTAATCGTCAATTGGCAGATAAGGTAAAATTTGGTAGTCAGGATTTAGGGAGAACCTGGAAAATGAGACAGGATAAACTTTCTAAGAGATATACATCAAATATTCATGAATTAATTAATATTTGTTGTAGATGAAAACTTCATTTTTCGCTCTTGTAAATGCAGTGTATTTTGAATTGAAATAGGTGTTTGATTCAGGAAACCAATCTGAAATATACACTTTCTCCCATTCACCACCTTGAGCTTTGTGCACAGTAATAGAATATCCATACAATGCTCGTATTGCTCCTAAGTATGGGTCTTCCATAGCATTGCCATTTTCTCTATATTTTTTATTTTGAATTTTACGATTTTGATGAAGTGCTTTTTCTTCTTTAACCTTCAAACCCTGAACGCTATCTAAAGTATTGAGTAATATAAAGTCTTCAACTTCAAAAGTTTTGTTGTTAATATCCTTAGCTTCTATAGTTATTTTAGCAAACTCTAATTTCTCAATTCTGTGAATATCATTTAGATCAATTTTCTTTACAATAACATGGTCCCCATTATATAAGGTATATTCAGATTTTCTTAGGGTTCTATTAATTATTAATAGTTCTCCAGTTACAATTTTATCAGTTGGATTATCAAACAAAATTGATCGAACATTTAAATTGAATTCTAAATTTTTGCTCTTGGCATAAGCTATAGCTGTACAATATTCATAACCTTTTTCATCGTAATCTAATGCATAACTGTATTCAGCTTGTAATTGTTTATATTCTTTAAAAAATTCTTTTGTTCCTATATCAAGAGCTTTATTTTCTATTGAATCTTTGATATTTTCAATGCATAAGTAAAGAGGGCTATTCTTATTTTGCCTTTTGACTTGCTCAAGTCTATAAGAATTTCCAGAAATATTATAGTTTTCTCTTAAGTAATCTTTAGATAAAGCAGCTGAAAACTCCTCTTTTACAGGAGGTAATTGATTTTTATCTCCTACAAAGATTATTTTATTTAGATCATTTCCCTGTTTTACGAAGTAAATAAAATCATCCAGTAAACAATTCCCGCCTTCAAAAAGGCTTTCTTGATCAGCAATGGATTTTGAGGATACCATTGAAGCCTCATCTACAATAAAAACCGTATAATCAGTAGCCTCATTGTCCTTTAAATTGAATCTAATAGTTCCTTCATCTGGATCTGTAGATACGTTATAGATTAATGAGTGAATTGTTGAACAGGGCACATTAGCTTTTGAAGCAAGAATCCTTGCTGCTCTGCCAGTTGGTGCTGCAATGCTATAATTAATTTTCTTTTTTATTAGAAAATCCACACATACAGACATCAATAGTGTTTTTCCAGTTCCAGCAGATCCGTTGATAATAAAGAAATCATCAGGACTATTTACCAGAAAATCCTTTAATAATTTTAAAACTGTTTTTTGATCAGAGGTTGGTTCAAAAGGGAACAATTTCATAATTTCCTCATTATCTGTAATCATAATTTTTCTAATTTTCAGGAAATTCTATTGTGTAAATCCAAATTTTTGATAATCCTTTACTCGTTTCTCTGGAATAACCTTTACAAAAAGGAAAAATTATGCTTGCTGGAAGATTTAAACATTCAATAATGTAAAATAAACCGATACCTAAGGTTTGAGCTTTTGTAGATAATGGACACAAATATAAATTTGTAAAAGAGTTATTTTTTTTAAGGTAGTCACTTAGAAGTTTTGCAGTAACAAATGGGTCATTTGCAGGAGCTAAAATCACGTTCTCAGATTCTAAATCAAATTCACCTGAAAAAGCGTCCTCTTCTGCTTTACAAGATTTAATGATATTTTGTTGGAACATGTCTGCCTGAAGTGATGGAAACCCTAAAACCTGAACTTTTTTAGCTTCTTTTTTTTCTTTTGCAATAGCAATCATTCTATTAAAATCATATCCTGATCCTAAGAATAATAAATCCTGATTAGTTTCCGGGTTATGACTTCCTAAACAGCCTTTAATTTCCCTTATTCTGAAATAATCCAAAGAGAATTCGGTTTCTTCCTTATTTTTATATTCAAAAGGTTCTGAATAAATGAAGTCAACTTGAGTTATACCCTTACTATGTAATAACCTTAAAATATAAATTATATATGGTCTTAATAAGCCAGTAATATCTATAGCAATTTTAGAGTTATGGATTAATTCTTTGTTATTCTCATAGTATTCTAAAATAATTTCATCCTCATCATTTTCATTCTTATTTGTAAAATCGAACACAGGCTGCTCCAATTCTGATAATTCAATATTTTCAAATTGATATTCTGGCAAAATTAACCAGTGTTTATTATTGGCTTCTATATTTTCAAATACACTTTTTACTCTGTCACTTTCATTATAGGCTGAAATAAAAAGATCGTATTTTTTAGAAGTAGCATCTTTAAAATTTTCTAGCTGGTCGTATTTTTCTTTATATAAATGTGTGTAATTCATATACTACCTGAGAATAAATCCAAAATCTGGGTTTCATTGAGAAATGGCGCATTGTAATGAACCAAGCTATTTGATCTTAGCTTTCTAAATTCCTGTTCATTATCAGGAGCAAAAATTGCCTTCATTTCACTATCAGAAAAATCAACTATACCTCTTCTGGCTAATGATAGCTCCCATTCCATTGCTAATAAACCATTTACTTGAAAAGTAAGATTTCTGTTATTATTATTTTTATCTCTTCTTCCAATATCTATTTTTATCAAGTAGGAGTATTGCTCTAAATAATTCACTATTTCCATAATCTCATTAGATAGAACTTTTGGACTTATTGAAAATGTAGAGATAGAACATTCAGGCGGTAAATCAGAAAACCTTAATTCCCTCAAATAACCACATAATCTTTCAATAGAGTCTTTCATTTTATTCCCATTTTCACCAGGTAATTTCGCATCCTCTAAAAACCATGAAGCTGCATCTGATACAGCATTTATCTGGCTCAATGCATTGATCTTGTTACTCGAATTTTTAAAAATTGTATTTCCATAAAACTCATTCCATCTAAAAATGTGTTTCATAATAATTAAAAAGTGTCTCGGAATTCCATTAGAAATTCTTACGAGATTACTAAACCCAATTTTCGATTGAGGTTTTATGTTATTTTCTCTAAAGAGATAGTCAATTATATCATTCTTATATTTATCTAGAATTTTTCCGTGTGATGATTTTTTTTGTGGATTTCTTGAGAATTCAATAGCATTTAAATTAATTTCAATCGATGCATTATGTAGGTCCTTATTGCTTTTCCAAGCTCTATATAGAAGAAATATGTTTGTTCTTTCAATAAGCGGGTTTTTATTGAATTTTAAATTGTTAACAATAATTGTTGAGTTGGGTATTCTATACTTTACAAGTTTCTTTTCAAGTCTTCGAAGATGTATTTTGCCTCTTTTTTTTACTTGTTCAAATAACTTTTCTTGCTCAAAATTTTCAAAAAATGATTGGAAATCATTGCCGTTAATACTAACGTTATAATTTGAAAGCCTTTTTACGCAAATCTGTTTAATGAAGGTTTTATAATCCTTTGGATTCTTTCTGAATATTTCATCAATATCTATCAATTCATATTCAGATCCTTGTTTTATTTCTTCATCAGCACTTAGTGTTTTTTTCGTTCTAATACCATACCTACGAGCACCAATTTTAAAGCATGAAGGATTTTTTCTTTCTCTTATTAAGGTATTAAAATATTTTTGCTGGCTCTCAGTGAAATTTTCATATTCGTCGAGTAAATATAAGAATTTGAGATTTTTAAATTCTGATATCTCTTGTGACAAGATCTCGGGGATACCAAAGATTAATTTCCCTGGACTTATTAACACATTAACTTGCTCTGAGATTTTAATTCTGGTTAATGCTCTATTATTGATTGCGAAGTCAACTTCTTTCTGTAAATCATTTAATACTTTAGTTAGACTATTAAAATCCTCTATATCCTGATTATTGAAATTCTGATCAAAGAGATTTAAAATTTTTTGAACTAGTTCTTTTTCATCTACCTTAATCTGAATTGATTTTATAAGTACACTTATATTATTTAAGATGAGTTGACTTAGCCATAATTCTAGATAATAAGAAAAAAAAGTCTCCCATACATTTTCGGTTTCTCCTCTGCCACTAAATTTATATGCATTTAAACCCGAACAACGTAAATATGTTCCTATATACCCATCATTTAAAATACCTTCTTTTAAATCTCTACAATGCCTTAAAGATTGCATTGTAAAGGAAAAGTGCTTCATAATGTGAGTTTTTCCACTCCCTTTACTACCTAAAATAATCATAGGCATTTCAGAAGTAGGCTTTATAGTAGCCCTGAAACCTACTTGAGGGAAATCCACCCAATAATTATTTAATTCTTCATCAGAATAATCTACTGCTTTGGTTACATTAAATGGATTTTTCATAGGCTGTAAATTTTATTTGATCTTTTAAAAATAGCTTTCCAATCAATGTATTCTTCATTACACCAGATGATTGGTAATGTATTATCTGGTGTGTTATGATGAAAACCTAATAATAATTGTCCATCTCCATATCCATGTTTATGATCTTCACTAATTTGATCAAGTTTAACTGGATCAATTTCCGGAATTTGCTTAGAAATAATTTTTTGCCAAATGGGTTTTCCGTACTTACCTGTAAACTTTTTAATTTCTATAGGATCAATATCACTGTCCTTATTTGTGAAAATTCGTGAATCGGGATAAAAACACTTATAGGAGTCATCTAATTCATGTATAGATTCAACATAGTCAAATTTCGAATTATCTATAATGTTTTTCTTTCCTTTTTGAGTTGCAACAAGCATTAGGTACCAAACTTTAGCATCTGGGTAGTTTCTTTTAAGATTTGGTAATGATTTATTGGAATAGGTAACAGCTTGATTACCACTCCCACACAGATCATCGATAAAAATAAAATGATTAATCTCTCCTAGCTTAGAATTTAATTTTTCTTCTGAAATAAATAAGTCAGTTGGTAAATTATTAATTTTTCTCATTAATCCCATCATTGTAGCACTGCTCTCTGATGGATTACCAAGACTAACAAAGCGAGTTTTCTTTAAATGCTTAATGAATTCATCCTCTAAAAATTCGTGATCTAAAGTATTTTCATTGCGTTTCCTTATGTTAAAAATAATTTGATACTTAAAAACATCACGATAGAGTGCTTCTAGTAATTTTTCTACGGAAAATTCGCTGTAATAAATGAATTGGGTTAACAAGTATAACGCTTGATTTTTTTCTTCCTCCTCAAAATTATCAAGCCAAGAATCAATTTTATTTTTTGAAACTTTATTCTCCCAGATTGTTTCATTTAATAGTTTGATTTTTTTAATGTACTTTTCATTCATTCGCAGTTTTTTTAAGAATTAAAACCCATTCACAGGAAATTATACTTGCAGTTTTATTACGTTTTGTCATCAACCCATAAGATTGAATATCATCTATTAATTCGCACTCTAATTGCATTCCATGCTTAATTGCTATGTCTTTCAAATACCTTTGTGTCTCGAATTCTAAACCACAAACTCTATTGTTTGCTGCTACTAAAACAAAATATTTATCTTTCTTAAGTAATCTAATGGATTCCTTTAGAGCTTGAGTCATTTCAATCAAATAGTTAGAGGCTATATGTGCTCTTAATGGATTAATTTTATAGATCTTTTTAATTAGTTTATCAGCGTCAGGATGTCCAGTATCATTTAATTCTAAATATTCAGTCTTTCTATAATTTTCCCTGCCTATGTTCTGTCTATCCAATTTTCTTAAGTCACTTCCTGAGCCTAATTTTGTCCAGCCTAAATTTAAACTTGAAGCTCTAATATATTTTTGTGCACCTGCATAAGGCGGAGAGGTTAATATAAAATCTATAGATTTTTTTGGAAGATCTATGTTACGAGCATCACTTGAAATTACCTGACCATTATAAAGAGTCTCACCCTTAGAGATGAATCTTTTTAAATTTTGATTTACAATTTCCTTATACTTCTCAAAAACATCAACATTTTTGAGATTTTCAAGTGTATTTTGCTGCTTAGTTCTTAAATGATGTCCAATAGGATATTTATTAGGATTTAATCTAACCGGGACTGAAACTCGTGAATCAGCTAAACTTACCTTCTTAACTAAATTGGAAAAATTAAGAAGAAAAAAATTTCTATATTTTTCACTTTCCAGCATTTCAATGCAATTCAGAATTTGGTTTAATTGGCTTTTAATATGGGGTAAAAACCAATAATCAATATTGACTACATCTGGATAATTTTGTTTTGAATCATGGTTTTGATAGTTATTTTCAATTCTACAGAATAGCGTATCAATTAATTTTAAATCATATGAATTGGTTTTGACTGACGAAATTAATCGAGCTAAGGGATTAGCGTCTGCTCCATATGATTTTAATCCAGCCAATTGACCTTCTAACATCACTGTTCCAGAGCCAGAAAATGGGTCTAGGATACAATCTTCTTTGTTAACAAAGTATGAGTTGTTTAGAAAGAAGTATGGTATATTGGGAATTAATTTTGCAGGATAACTATGAATAAGGTGAGTAGCTCTATCATAGAACTTCTCATCAACAATTTCTCTAAAGTTTACCGCTATAGGCCTCTTCTGCCTCTTATAAATATCTCTAAAATCTAAATATTCACTTTGATAATCTCTCAAGATTTGGTGTTAGGAGTTTAAGGGGTACGACTTTTTAGACCTTTGATTCAATTATGTAATATTGAAACAGCAATCTAATAGATTTAAATTTTAATAGTCCGCTAATATCATAATTTTTTTATAAAAAAAATTAGCATTCATAGAATACCCTGTAGCAAAACCCCCACCCATTACCAGCAAAGGGGATACCCCCCACCTCCATTTGTACAGTTCAAAAATTTTAGCTAAGAAATTTAATCAAGGTGATAGCTGATTTTCCTTCTGTAGATAATTTTTGCTGTACTGGAGAAAAACTTTCAACTCAAAAATTTAAAATTATGGTTAGAATTATTAATTACAAAGAAAGAGAATCTGATGATGGAAAAGAATTCTTTGTTTTGGAACTACAGGGTGGAATAGAAATGGTAAAATCACAGCAAACCAGGAAGTATTATGTGACTGCCAGAAAAGCTACCATACCTTCCACATTTGATGAAATTACCTGTAAGGCGCTTATTGGAACAGAAATACCAGGTAGAATTCAGAAAGTAGATGTTGATCCCTATGAGTATACCATTCAAGAAACAGGTGAAGTAATAGAACTGGATTACAGGTATGAATTTGTTCCAGATTCTGAAGAGGAGGAGCACAAAGTGGAAAAATCGAAATCCACAGTTGATGACTTTGTAAAGTTTGATAATAAAAATGCCTTCTCAACTAACGGTGTAGAATAATTATTTGGAGGTTAATGAATTGCAGTTTCATTAACCTCCATTCTTAAAGAACCAGGAAATGAAAAATAAAGTATTATCCGAAATAAAGGTTTCTTATTGTAGTGGTGGAGAAACTAAAACAAAAATTACAGGAAGCAATACTGCTTACAATTTAATCCTTGCTTGTTGGAACAAAGGAACTATTGAATTACAAGAAGAATTTAAAGTCCTATTGCTCAACAGAGCTAATCAGGTATTGGGAATTTATCCAGTATCCAGAGGAGGAGTATCAGGGACTTTAGTGGATGCGAAATTGGTATTCAGCGTTAGCCTTAAATGCAATGCCTCAGGAATTATCTTGGTGCATAATCATCCAAGTGGCAACCTCAAACCCAGTGAGAGTGATAAAAAGCTTACACAAAAATTAAGTGAGGCTGGAAAATTTTTAGATATCCAAGTTCTGGATCATTTAATTATTACTCCATATAAGTACTTCAGTTTTTCAGATGAAGGACTGATGATTTAATAATAAATGCACATGCTTAAGTGGAGAAATTTCCACTGAAATTGAATAATTTTAAGAATTATTTTTTATGGATACTATTATAAATAGCTTTTTTTAGATTCAGAATGAATAGTTTGTCATTTCAAAGTGTAAATAAATTGATTTCTGAGATTTATCCTTTTTCTTTAAAGGAGATTTCTGAGTACCAGGAAAAAATAGATTTCGAATATCTCTCTAAAAACAAGAATGTGGATTGGAGCTACGAAATAATAAATGAATTTAAGGATAGATGGAATTGGAATTCACTAGATCAAAACAGAAAAGTCTTCCGAAAATTAACCTTATCTCTATTATTTCCTGGTATGACAGAAGTCCCTGAATGCACCTGCTTCAGACTGGAGGAGTTCTGTGAAAATGAAAACTGTTTAGTAAATGCTGAAAAATTTAGCTCAGCTAGTTCTATTTATAATATTTACCCCCAACAGTTTGTTAGGATTTTAATGCTTATAGATTCTGATTTTATCGATGCAGAAATTATTAAAGATTTCTATGAAAATCAAGATTCGAATATTATTAAAGTAGATGTCCAGATGTGATTCTTTATAAATAGCTAAAATTTAAAAAGTTCTACTATATTTACACCAAGTCCTATTGCAATCCTATTCAAGGTTGATAATGTGGAGTTGACCCTACCTGCTTCCAATCTGGACATATTGGATTTTTCGAAATTACATTTTGCAGCTAAATCCTGCTGAGAGATATTCTTGAGTTCTCTTAACTCCTGAATGCGTTGACCTACTTTTTTCTGTAAGGTTTCATCTCTCATTTAAGTTGTCGTTTAAGACAACCCAAAGTTTGTATATATTTGTATTAATCAGTTATCACGCATGATAACCATAACATTTCTATTATGGATTTGAAAAAAAATAAATTCTCGTTTATATTTTTAATATTTACATTCCTGCTTATTGTGTATTCCATTATGGCCAAATCAGCAGATTTTGTAATGCCTGATGGTAGTGAACCACCCTTGTCATTCCAACAGGTGAATTATGTATTTTTCACTTATAGCTATTCAAAGGCATTATTAATCTTAGTAATGCTATTTGGGGTAGGATTATGCTTTTTCATATATGGATCTGATGAAAAAATAAGAGGTGTTTTGAAAGGGCAAGACATAAATATTCAGAAATATCAGAAGTTTCTCTTAAAGCTAAAACGGACAAAAACATTAGAGGAGCGGAAACCAGCTTATAAGAAAAAATGGCTGCTATGGTACAGTGTAATAGCTGTTATAACTGGTTTCCTTCTTGTTATGAAGACTAGCTTTTATATTTCCTTTTTTTTACCTCTTTCTTATTTTTTTTATTTAAAGCTTAACCCACATTCTAAACAAGAGTTATGGCTAGAAACAATAATGTATCCATGGATAATAGGTTCAATTCTTGTTTTATTAACAGCATATTTTAAAACTGAAAATGTAAACCATGAAAATCTTACTTATCTTCTGATTGGAGAGATCACAAAGGCTGTTCTTCCATTTGTAATTTGTGTGCTTGTGAGTTTTTACTACCTCAATAGAAGATTTAAATATCAAGAACTTGTAAATGTAAAGCCTGCCTATTTGGTCATAGTAACAATTTTTGTTGTCTTAGGTATTGTAAGATATGCTACAGTGGTTTATTTAGAAAATATTGATTTAAGTAGCTATTATTAAGGGTACCATTTTTGGTACTATTTAGAAATGAAAATATAGGAAAAGAGAGAAAAACTCAGGTAATTTAAAATAAATAAAATTTGTTTGTGAGAATTGCTCTATTTCTTTAAATTTGCGCCCTCATCAAGCATAATGCAAGATGGGTCCTATAGCTCAGCTGGTTAGAGCACTTGACTCATAATCAAGGGGTCCCTGGTTCGAGCCCAGGTGGGACCACCAGTAAAATCAAGCCTTACAGAGATGTAAGGCTTTTTTAATTCTTCTTGGGTACAACATATGTACAACATTTAGCTAATTATTTTCTACCTATAGATTTATTCATTTATTTTTCACAATTAAATCGCATTGAGTATTTGTGAATGAATTTTTTGAAGAGATTTATACTATTGAGTTTAACTGAAAAGACTTAAATATTTCTTGAACGCATAAACTTTTCCTCTTTTACTTCCGGTTACTTCGGTCAAAATTTCTAATTCTTCTAAATCACTTAATAAATTGTAAGCAGTTCTATTAGATACACCTGCAACTTCTTCTACCTTTTTAATATCAATTACTGGTCTAGTTAGTAAATACTGTAAGATCTTTTGTGCATTGTTTGCTCTAGATCCAAGCGTCTGTATGTTAAGTTCGGAATGCTGCTTTAATTTTAATATTTCGTCAAAAGTTTCAACACCCTTTTTTGCCGTTTCGATAACTCCTACAAGGAAAAATTTAAGCCATTGTTTTAAATCATTATTTGATCTTACTCGCATTAAATTATCATAGTAGAGATTCTTATTTCTTTCAAAAAAGTCGGATAAATATAAAATTGGTTTTTTAAGAATCTCCTTATCAACTAAATAAAGGGTTATTAATAATCTCCCGACACGACCATTTCCATCTAAAAAGGGATGAATGGTTTCAAACTGGTAGTGAATAATTCCTATTTTTAATAGGTCTGGAAAATATAATTCCTGGTTATGTGTGAATTTTTCTAAATCACTCATTAATTCACCCACGGTTGTGTGAACTGGAGGAACAAATGTGGCATCATTAATAGAAGCTCCTCCGATCCAATTTTGACTTTTTCTGAATTCACCAGGTTGTTTATGTTCACCTCTTACTCCTTGTAATAAAACCTTGTGTGTCTCTTTTATAAGTCTACTGGAAAATGGAATTTCATTTAACATTTCAATAGCCCTGCTCATGGCAGAGATATAGTTCTGTACTTCCTCCCAGTCGTCTCTCTTTTCATTGCTAACATCTTCTTTATCTAATAATGCCTCTTCCATATTAGTCTGCGTACCTTCTATTTTGCTACTTTGGGTAGCCTCTTTTAGTACGTGCATACTTATAAAAAGATCTATGTCCGGTATATGTTCGCTATACATATCGAGCCTTCCTAATTGCCTATCGGCCTTGGATAGCAAGCTTAGAATTTCCATATCATCCAATAACCATTCTTTATTTATAGGATTTGGTTGGAAGCTTTTATAATGTCCCTGATTTATATACTTACCAGATTTGAAATTTTGCATAATCATGATATGAATTACAATTGGAAAACCACTATTGCAAAATATATGTTTTTTTTGCAATAAGATATATCCTATTGTAAAAAAGCGACTTTTTTTGCAATAAGGGAAATGCAATTGCAAAGAGTACCTAAAAATTCAGGATTCAAATTTATTCTATATTAAGGCCATTTTTAGAATAGGAGGTTAGAGGAGGATAAATTTGAGCAATGGTGAATCCATCTGTTAGTTGTGTTTTGGCTATATTTATTAGAATGAACCTATTGCCATGGAAAAGTTTATTCTTAATGCCGGAAAGGTCCTGGCCAGAT
>NZ_JBGFSM010000025.1:0-19760 GCF_041679265.1 Autumnicola aciditolerans | reverse complement strand
GCGCAGAGTTACAGCATTTATGATAAACTTTATGAAAACCGCAAAACCCTTGGCCTAATAGCAGGAACCTTTTTAGGTGCTGCGCTCTTCTCTGCACTCACGGGGAAAGATGATTAAAATGAAAAATGATTATCCGTTTAATGTCATAACCCTGTAATATTGGCGATTATGAGCCTATCAAAAAGGTGTTCTCCAAAATACCTCCGGTTCAACTTGTACACAAATTCATTTAAGTATAGCTGTAGATATTTTCCCTTGATTTTATGATAGTTCCCAAGCAGGTTCCGCTTAGCATTGCTTATTGCAAGGTGCACCCATTTCAAAGTTTCTTTAGTAGTGTCCTTATTGGATTTTTCACTGATATGAAGTTCCACATAATCAGCGATATCCACATACGAGGTACTTTTGTCGGTAAATACGATACTCTTTTCATCTATAGATTCGCTCACCGTTTGATTAATCTCCCCCGCCGCATGGCTGGTGAGCACCTTCGCCTTAAAATAGCCGGCCTGTCTTGATTTTTTCCCGGTCTTTATATCTTCCAAAGGAGTGGATTCTGCCATGATGGCCACATTTTGTTTTCCAGCAGCTCCCCGCCCACGGAGGCCTTTATCCTGTTCTACTTCAGATGATTCCACTGTAAAATAGCCTTCATCCATCTCGACCATTCCTTCTAAAGTATAGCGGGCATCCCGCTTGCCCATCGCTTTTCGTATTTTGTGCACCATCGCCCAAACCGGTTCATATCTTTTCAGGCCTAGCTGAGTCTGGATCTCTTTACTGGAAAATCCTTTTTTAGTAGCGCTCATTAAAAACATGGTTTTGTACCAGGTCAAAAAAGAAAGCTTTGAACTTTGCATGATCGTTCCACTGCGAAGGGAGATCCTACTCCTACATTGTTTGCACTCATAGCTCCACCTGCTTTTGATCCAAAAGTGTTCCTGGCTTCCACATTTGCATACAACCCCCAGCTTATCCCGCTGCTCCTTAAAATGCATACGGCAGGCTTCTTCACTATCAAAATTTGCCGTAAAAGTAAATAGATTCATATTCCTAATTTTCAGGAAATTTACACAAAATAATTACATTATGAGTGATTACGGATATTCAAAAAATGAAATATTCATTTATTAAAATGCAACCCATAATCATTTTTCACTTATAACTTTTCTAGTTTGCGGTGAAACAAAAATACTATTATGCAGGCTGATTTTTTTATTGGCCCGTTTTTTTCAGATTACAAGGATGTGAATTTTAAGAAAAGCTTAAATAACTCTTGTCTCTGTCACTGACGGTTCTAATAGTCAATTTTAAAGATATAATTTTTATAATATTTTTCTTTATCAGTAAAAGATGTCTCCACTTGCAATCCAGCTTCTCGGGCGAGCCAATTCACTACTTTATCGTCATATTTTTGAGAAATTTCAGTATGAATTGTCTCCCATGCATGAAACTGCACTTCAAGGTTTAAAGCTTTAATCTTTACCTTTTGATTTAACTTGCTAACCAAAAAACTCTTGGCTGTTCCTGATTCTGGATCATAGGTTTCCCAATGTAAAAAGGAATCGGTTTTAAAATTGGCATCCAGTTCAGAATTTATCCTTATTAGCAGGTTTTTATTAAATGCTTCAGTTATTCCTTCTGAATCACTGTAGGCATCAAGTATCTTCTGCGGGGATTTTTTCTGGTCAAATCCCATAAAGAGGATATCTTCTTGCTCCATAGCGTAGCGGATATTTTTCAGAAAGTCTATGGCATCTTTGTGATGTAAATTCCCAATATTTGACCCCAGTACAATGATAACTTTCTTCCTGCTGTTGTAATTGGATAATTTTTGCAGTGTTTTAAAATATGTTCCCCGCTGCGCTTTTACTTCTACTGTAGGTAATTCTTCTTTTAAAGAAGTAACTAATTCTTGCAAAACAGAAGGACTTATATCTATGGGTAGATAGCTGAAATTAATGTTCTCTTGATTTAAGTAACGCAATAACAATTTTGTTTTTTTACCGTCTCCTGCACCAAGTTCTATCAGATCAAAGCCATCCTTTCCATTAAATATTTCAGAAATGGCCTGAGTATTTTTCCTGAGGATTTCAAATTCACTCCTTGTTAAATAATACTCTGGCATGTCCATTATTTGCTGAAAAAGCTTATCTCCTTTTTGGTCATAAATATACTTTGACAATAAGTACTTTGGGTAAACAGTTAATCCTTTACGTACATCTTCTTCAAATGTAGGTTCATAGGCTATGGCTTTTTCTATCTTCTTCATTTTTTTATGATTTTAAAATCAAATTGAATTTTATAATATCCACTGTAGAGCAATTCCTACCACAACGGTTATGGCCAGACAACTGGTGTGTTCCACAAGTTAATCAAAGATTGCACAATTTCCACATTGTTCATAGATTCCGTCCAGATAACTGTGGTGGTTATAGCCATTACAATAGGCATGGAGTAAGAGATGAGCTGCCCCAAAAACGCAATCCCTCAATCATTCTGTAAATGACCTTAAGTGCCCAATCCGAAATTAAAAGAGCAACCATCATATAGGCCAGGGCAGCGTTAATAAATAGTACTCCTGTGCCTATCCTGGCCAAAACTGCAGATTCAGAAAATGGCAGCACTCTTATTGCCAATAAACTAGCCACCATGAAAAGAATAGGGGCTGTCTCATAAATGATTCATCGCGTTTTCGGGGCTCTAAATCTTCCTGAATAAAATATCCTGTAAATATTGAAAAAGGATAAACAAAATCCCAACTTTTATAAATCGACCAGTGTTCCACCACCATTATAGCATAGATTCCCAGAAAAATTGATGCTAATATGAGTATTATCATGATTCAGGTTTATTTATCTATTTCCAATGGTGAAATTCCTAAGGAGGTCACAGCCACAAGGGCTTCTGAAAACTCCTGTTGCATTGTCACCTTCGGCATTACACGGTCAGTTTCGTTGAAGGAGATTCTAGTGCTAATTGCACCACCTTCCCTCTTGACAGTTTCACCTTAAGACGAGCTGTATCTGTTGCTGTTTCAATGAAGGCCCTGTCGGCTTTACTCCAGAAATTTCTATTTCTCAAATAAATTTTTTCCGGAATTTTTTTCAGCGGAAATGTGTCTTATCATGCTAAGGCTTTGCTTTATTTCTTTCAATCTTACCTGAAGTTCCCCCCAAGCCCGTATTCCCGCTTTAAATCTTCGTTGGCCGAAATCATTTCTTCTTCCTCCTCTTCTTTTTCTGAATTTTCTTTTTCTGAATTTTCTTTTGAACTTTCCTGATTATTGCACGAAATAGCTATTCCTGACAAACCAACACTCCTACACCGGCAACCCATTATCCAATCTTTCGAATGAAGCCTCTCCTGGAAGTCTCCTGTGACTTATTTTCAAGATCATTATTAATTTTCATATCATCTTATTTAAAATTTATTTTTTAAGTTTATGATCCATAGACCAGGACCCGCCTCCCTTTATCAAAAAAAATAAACTTCCCAGCCACATGGCAAAATCGGTACTTATTTCGTGAGCCGTGCTCCAAAATCCGTAGTTATTGAATTCCCGCAGGTTAAACGGTCCAAAACCTGCTCCAAAGGCAATAGGGATTTTAGTTACACTAATGGAGCCACGGTCATATTAATGAGCACTGCCAAAGCGGCCCCTCTTGTTAGGAAACCCAGTAAGAGTAAAACTCCGCATAAAATTTCAGACACCCCTACGAAATTTCCCCAGAATTCGGGGTTAGGAAAACCAATTTTATCAAATCTGCCGTGGCCTCTAACCTTCGGATATAAGAATTTTTGTATTCTTCGGAAATATACACCGCACCCACCATCAACCAAATAATAATGATGGTCTTTGAAGCGTCTGTCGTCAATATTTTTTGAAACATGTTTGATTTTCTTGCTGAAGTATAAAGTTATGCAACAAGAATCTCAATCATTGGTCTATTTGAAAAAGCTGTGGTATTTAATAATTATCATTCCTAAAATTTATCGGGGTTTGCTCCACATGCCTTTTAAAGTATTTGGTAAAGTGTGAATTGTCATTAAAATTAAGCCGGTGCGCAATTTCACCTATGGTCACATCTGTGTAAAGCAGTAGTCTTTTTGCTTCATTGATATTATGGTCTGCAATAAACTCGTTAGAAGATTGCCCGGTTTCTTTCCTGCAGATGGCATTTAGATTCTGGGGAGTGATATTCAGCTTCTGTGCGTAATATTTCACTTTATTGGAGAGTTCTTTCTCCCGGCTCAAAAGTTCCGTGAATTTTTGAAAAATGTTATTACATCGCCAGGCATTTACCATAAAGTCGAAGGCAAATTTTGCGAGATTACCTCAATAAATTCTGCTATAAATTTAACAGGAAATTTTCAGGTAACTATTTGTTAGATAAACTGATATATAAAACAACCTCTCGATATTGGTGCAAAAACGTTTAATCAATTTCGTAAGTCTATTAGAGAACTTCAAAGTCTTAATTCTACTTCCTCACCACCAAATGGCTCATTCCCGGGTCATTTAACAAGCGTTCCATTTCTGATTGGATAATATCCTGTATATCCTGTTTGATTTGGAAATAGTTTCGCTGCACCATATCCGAATCCAGCTTTCGGATGACTTCAATGTCCTGGTAATTTTGTTCCTCACGCTTAAGGCTGTCGTGGTCATTGATAATCTCACAATGGAAGGCCTTCAGGTCAATCTTACAATCTGGATTATCGGCTACCATACCCACGAATTCACCGGAACTCAACCCTGATATTTTGGAAGGTGGTATCGCTGCTTCTAATTGTTGGGATCGGCTGATGGAAGTGTCCCCACTGTTAATGGAATAACTCTCCCTGTCCTGCATAATTTTCCCAAAGCGTTCCGATAGTTGTTTAGCAGTGTCTCCGGTAACCTGACCGCTAATAATATTCCCTGTAATATTCATCATCACATCTGCCTGCTCACGGCCGTAATCTTTGCGGAGCTGACTAAAATCCTGAATACCCAGACAGGTAGAAACTTTATTGCTCCGGGCAGTGGCAATCAAACTATCCATATTGTTCAGATAGATAGTAGGAAACTCATCAAAAATGAGACTACTCTTTAGCTTTCCTTTTTTGTTCACCAGCTTAATTAAGCGGTTTACATAGAGGGATAATACCGCTCCGTAAATCTGTATTTTTTGCGGATTATTTCCCATACATACAATCTTTGGATCATCCGGATTATTAATATCCAGATTAAAATCATTACCCGATAACACATAGTATAATTGTGGGGAGGAAAGCCTTGCCATTGCCACTTTTGCGGAAGCGATCTGACCTTCCAATTGTTCCATAACATCATTTAGGTACGCATTAACAAAAGGATTAATCAGCACTTCAATTTCCTTTTCGGCACGAAGCAAAGTAAACAGGCTATCATAATCTACCTGCATTAATTCTATCACATGCGGCAAAGTGCAAAATTCTCCATCCTTGTATTTTTTCAAATACCAGATAATAGCCGTTAGAAAGTTAATTGGGGATTCCACAAAGAAATCCCCCTGACGTTTAATCCATTCCCTATTTAACCCCATCAAAATAGTACGGGCACTTTCTGCTGCATCGGTAATATCGGTCATTGCTGAAGGCTCTAAGGGATTGCACCGATGGCTACGGGTAAGATCATCGAAATTAATCACATAAAATGCCGGGGGCTTGATATATCGATGTTGGTTTTTCAGCCAAGTGTTATAGGCTATTTTGGAAAGATCATCAAACTTAAAGTCGTACACAAACATGGTAAATCCTTTACGGATATGCTGGGTAATCACATGACGTATTACAAAGTAGGATTTCCCGGAACCGGGAGTTCCCAATACCATAATCGCCCGAAATGGATTAATGATATTGACCCAACTTTTCCGTTGCTTGTCTTTTAATTGGTACCTCGCAGGAAGATTAATTGAATATTCATTTTCCAGCAACCGTTCTTCCTGTGGAAAGGTTTCATTTTCTTTATTAAAAATATCCTTTTTATTGATTTTATCCCTGATAATTCGGGAAAGTAAGGTACCTCCTGTCAATACCAGTAGAAAACCTATTCCAGTTAGAACCATATACAGAATAGCAGTCGTTATTATAGGTGTATTCAGCTTCATGCACAGATAGCTGATGAAATAAATAAGTAATCCTGTAATCAGGTAGGCAAAAGCCGTTCTGTGGTTTAGTTTTTCATCCTTTTTCCCTTTGGCTCCTAAAAGAGATATCCCCAAAAAACCAAGGGCAATTAATTTCGATTTGTGAAAATTGCTGAACAATCCCGTCTTATAAATATTGCTTAAAATACGGTCGCTAAATGTGCTTTTCCATCCCCATAGTTCAAAAGCACTATAGCAGTAATAATAGAAATGGATGATTAATATGGTAATGCTGATAAGCCTGGTCATATCCAGTATCTTTCTCAGCGCCTGTTCATTTTCTCCGGTGTGCATTGCCATAGCTTTAATTTTTTAGGGGTTATTATTCAGGTTTCTTTTTTTCTTCTTTTTGCGTTTCTTTTTAAGCTGATTAGGTAAATAATCTGAGGTGTTTTCTGCCTGGGTCAAAACTTCTAATACATTTTCTTTTCCTGTTGGTATAGTAGCATATTGAACCTCTTTATCAGCTTCTTTGGTTTCTGCCGCAGCGGTAGTCTGTGGCTGTAACCCAATGGTCTGTTTCGGGTCGGGATGCTTTAGCAAATCCTTTCCCGAAACTCCTTCCGGTAAACACCTTTCCTGAATGGCTTTGGCACTATAGGCTTTGCCTAAAGCGCTCCCGTTAAAAACACATTTGGTTTGATGATCCACATAGGTGATTCCGTATAAAATTCCGTTAGCATTTTGCCTAAGCACGATATGAATACCTTGTTTTTCCAATGTTTTTATTAGTTCCGGGATGGATATCTTTTTTGATAACAATTCCTTATCCACCGCATTTTTAATCCGTCTTTTAAAAGGTGTTCGTTTAGTGGCATTTTCTTTGAATTTCTGCTCTAAAAATTTCAAGGTTGGTTTATTATAAAACAGGCTGGCTTTGATAGGAACCCCTACCGCATTCCCGTCAGCATCCAGTACCCGATATAGCAATCCACCGGTTTGGTAAACCTTTGAATTTTCCGTTCCTCGTTCTGCCTTTACATTGTATTGATTAAGTACTGCATTCAGCTCCGGAAGGCTGGTATATTTGTATGGATTCAACACATTTTCCAGAATGTTCTGAATAGCCATTTTGGTTTGTGATTTACCATACATTGCCTTACTTACAGTTATGGGTTTTAACTGATAATTTTCATCTTTTTTTTGAGCTTCGGCCTGCACCAAACCAAACTCTTTTTCCAATGCTTTTCGGGCTGGTTCAGACTTACGGATACCTAAATGGTGCAGGTCAATTCGTTTGCCATCGGCTTCGATATTGGTAGTTACCAGATGGATGTGTGGATGCCCTGCATCCTGGTGTTGATAGACCAGATAAGGTTGCTTACCAAAACCAATTTTATTCAGGTAACTGTCGGCTATTTCAAGCAGTTTTTGCTTTGACAAATGGTTTTCTGAAACATCAAAATTGAGTGAAATATGGACACTATTCCGTTTTGTTTTTTCATTTAATTCCATCTGTTTTAAAAAGCGGTTCAACTTCATGGTAAAGCTCATTTTATCCGGGTCAACCGGATAATTTCCTGCCCCGATACATTCCGCAACGCCTTGTTTCACTTTGTTCTCATTGTAGTTTAAAATGCGGTGAATGGAGTGCCCTGTTTTGATTACTGCAACCATTTTTCTGCCATTTTTTGGATGTGATTTTTAATCTCATCCACCTTATTGAACAGGGTTCTTTTTTCTACTTCATAGGCAATCAGCCAGCTTTTAAATTCTGTGACTTTTTGAAGTGTATGGAGCTTTTTTACCGCCTGATTAAAGTTGTTGCCTACATGGTTAAGTTCCTTTCTAAGCTGAGCCATTTCTGCCATAAAATCATCAGCAGATTGGTTGCGATACGTCGTTACAATGGGCTTTTCAAAAAGGCTGTGACGAACATATTCACTCAGCTTTCGGCAGGTGCTGTGTTGCCATTTCCTTTCAATTTTTTCATACTCATCGGGTGTTAACCGCAGCCCGATAATGCGTGTCCTGTTTGATTTTGTTCCTTCCATCTCCTTCTCCTTTATCTTGAAAAATTCATTCTATACGCCCTGCCCACGAGTTCCGAGTGATAGGCAGCAAGATGTCGGTTGTTTAACAACCGTTCATCTTGCCGTTTGCAGGAACGTTGCAAACTCATCGTTTTGCCAATGTCTCCCGGATGCCTATTATTCACTTTCAGGGATTTTGGCAATTCTCTAAATAGTGAGGTTTTCTAAAATGCTTAGAAATACTATCACAGTTTACTCCCTAAGCGTTTCTTCTGCTGCTTCTCAATATGCACAAGCCAGTCATTAAGGTCTTTGTAGTTTCGGTAAAGCCTGCTTTTATCATGATACTTATTTCCAATAGACAATGCTTTTCTGGCAACTTTTTGCCCGGCGGCATCATTGTCCAGGTACAGCTTTATTGACTTGTGCGATTCCAAAAATGGGCGTGCGTTTTCATACAGGGAAAGGGAATTTAAAATGACAAAATCAGAAGTATTATTTACCTCATTTTCTCTGATACTTTTGAACGAAAGAAAATCCATAAAGCCCTCGAATACTGTCACCTCATCAGAACCATTTTTTACAGTAGTAATGTCCTTTGGAGAACTGCTTGCTTTGAAGTAAGGATTACGTATTTCAAATCCGCCGGAATCATTTTTAAAACCGATTCCGTAATAGCTTTTGGCATTCAGTTTATAATGTACTTCCAGGCAATATTGGGTTGCAATTTCCACAGGAATTTTTCGTCGTTCCAAATAGCGAATCAATGCATACGAACTAAGCTCAATCTCTTTTAAAATTTTAAGTTGATGCTCAGGTTCACCTTCTCTTTTGGGAATACTTTTTAAGGGCTCTTGAAAAGAAAAACCACCATCTAATTTTTTTAGAAATTCTCCAACGGAACAATCAAAATATTGAATCCCAAAATCGATAATATTACCTCCCTTACCAAGACCATGATCGTACCATCGGTTCAGTTTTCGATTAACCTTGAAAGAGGGCGTTTTTTCCTGCCGCAATGGAGAACGATACCAATAGTCATTGTTCCTGATTTTTGAAGGTTCATGACCTAACAAGGAGAGGTACTGAACCATATCCATTTCCTTAGCTTCCTCAATGGAAAGTTTTTGTTTCCTGAAATCCATAACTACACATTTTCATCTTCACTATTCAGTTCACGGACGTAAAGTTAAACAAGTGGTATGGCTTCCACCCATCCTCTCTATATTTTGAACAGGATGGTAGTCAGCAGGTTAAAAGATAATCAAGAATAAATTTTGCTCTTTTTAAAACTGTGGTTTCAGGCAGTTCAATCAATTTATACCCCAAGAAAGAATGGCTTTCTTTCATGTTATGATACGTGGCAACTGCTTCTTCAAAAGTCTGTTTTTTGTCGGCATCATTTACGTAAATTGCTTTCCAAGGTGAGGTAATAAAAACATTAATATAATATCGGTTTTCTTTCGCTGCCTGCCATATTGTTTCAGGAATGGAAATTTTGCAGGGTTTTAGGTATCCGATGACATCTGGAATACCAAGGTCAAAAAATGTTAATCCACTCTTCTCCGACACATTTTGAAAATCTTCAAAGGATTGCTGAAACATAGACATTGCAAATCCTTTTTTGTCAAGCCACGGTAAACGATTTCCATCTGTTTTAAGTTCTTTGTGAATAATGCTTCTACCAGTTTCTTCAACGGAATGTTATCCTATAACTGTAAGTTGTTCTACCACCGAAGTCTTTCCCATTCCGGGACCTCCAGTAATAATGAGAGCGTTTGATTTATTTTCCATAGCTCTAAAAATTATCTCCTCTATATTTTGATGAGGATGATTTCTTTAACTCCTACTATTTTTGTTACTGATGTTGAATGATTTAAAAACGTGTGATTATGTTGACAACGAATGATGTAGCCAAAGTGTATGATACGATATTAAGTATCCCTGGTATGAATGACACAGTGAAGATTGATTTGAGGATCTCACGTAAAAATGTGCTATTACTAAACCATGTAATTGAGCGTGGATTGGTCGTTAAAGATGATGAGAAGAATAATGGACTTTTATCCAATGTGCCCGAAGAAAATCTGGAAGAATTGAAAAGTATTGCCGGTCAGTATCTCGAAAAAGCCGGACTGATTGAACTCAATGAAAAGCTGAATGAGTTAGGAAAAGGGAAGTAAAGTATTCAGGCTGGTTATTCGGTTATCCAGCCTTCTTCTTTTCTGATATTCTGAACATTGTTTGCAATGAGCCAATCTTCAAATAAAGAATCGTCAATGGGAGTAAATTTAATAAATTCTCCTGATGATAGCATGATGGTAAAATCTTTTGCTACGGTAATGTATTTGAGGAGTTCTGAAGCTGAATACTGAAATCCGGGAAAATGCTTGGCGGCTGCTTTCATATCAATATGGATTAATACCGCCTGATTTAAAATAGCGCAGGCAGCAACTTACAGCACTGAGGTCTTAGGAAACCTAACAACAATAAGTGCGCCCACGCAATAGCATGAGCGTTCTTCACTTGTTGTCCTGCTGTTATCGAAAGTTCCTAAGTTTCAGTGCCGGACTCAAAGCAAAACGCTTCAAGAATATTTTTTACAAAGATAGTTTTTTGAATCTTAGATGGAAATGAAAAAATTTCTATTTAATTATGTAAGCTATTTGAAAATAAAAATCTTCTGAGTATAAGCGAAATAATGAAAATGAATTACCCTCTATTTTAACTCTAATTTAAACGATCCAGGATTTTTATCATTTCCAGAAGCGTACCTTTGGGCTCTATTTTCCCATCTTCCCAATTTTTGAGTTCCTCAATAAGACTACTACCCGAATATACTTTCTTGATTTCTCCACTAAACGAAAATTCCTTTTCTCCTTTTTTGTTAAATAGCATATTTAAAGTTTCAAAGCATCTGTCTGCAGTCTGCTGACTATCAAAAATCAGGCTGGTCAAACGCTGCTTCTTGTAATAAATAGTCAATTCTGCTACCGTTTTTCTATTTTCTTCCATATTAATTTCTATTAAAATTGACCTGATATTTACAACCTTAAGTTACTTTAAGCTCATCTTCTTATTTCTCACAACTTGAAATGTAAGAAAAAAGGATCACATCCTTTGGAAGGCTCAATTTACTTATTACACACAGAATATCTCCCACACTACGGTAAATAACTACCTGCGTTTGTTCAAAGCCAGGAACTTTTTCTTTCCCATACTACTATTCCGAATTGCTTATTTTAGTAATTTGTAAATATTATAATATTTTAAGTCTTATATTCAGCCTCGGATGGCATTTCCCTGGTGATGGTATAAGACTTATTTTATAAGCCTTAAATGGGACTTTGGATTGCAGTCTCCTTATGCGACGGTTTAAGGTTTTTAAAAGCAGCTTTAGATAGTTTTGTAGATTTTCAAAAATCAATTCTGTCTGAGAGCTGCTTTTTCACTTAACGATTACCAAACTATTTCAGGATAATCATGATAATTTAATTCTTCTATATTACAGCTTAATTCCTTAGCCCTGCTTACCATATCAGACTTCCACATTCTCTATGCTGGCGAATATTGGGAATAAGCCATTAACAAATCTGGTATACTCCGAAATCTTCTTTTTCCCGGGGTCTTGCTTAAATATTCTATATTAATGGCCTGCAGCACTAAAAAAACCAGGTCATTATGTATATCAATTCCTTGACCTAGGAAATTTTGAATTTTTTGTGCGCCCTGCGGATCATAATCAAATAAGGCTTTTTTACAATTATATTCCAGGATATAAAGGTTTGCCTGATCCAGGGCATCCAACACTACATAACCTGCATTATAGCGAAGAACAGAAATCAAATAAAGTAAGCCTGTCCATAGGTATCTGAAGCCTAAATATTCAACCTTATTCTCAGAATCAAAAACAAAATTTTCTTTCAACCTGGAATGCTGGAAGGCCTTACGAAGCTCGTAAGCAAAGCCCATTATTATATCTGATTTCCCCTTCTCTTCCTTTTTATATTCATTTACCCTCTCTCCTATTTTGTGAATGGTTTCATACAGGCTTGTTAAGTCACCGTAATCACCCCATAATTCTATTCCTGTCCCTTTCCTGGTTGGGTTACTTTGAAGCATAAAGCATTTTAATTATGTATTCTTTTTCAAATATCACCATTTAAATCAATGTAGTATATTTAGTAATCACCAAATATTCAATAATTATGGAAGAGCAGGGAGCATTTAAAGAAGTACAATTTCACGATGAATTCAGGAAAGAGGTCATTGACAAATTACTTGAATTACACCGTCAATTAGTTTTACTCGAACATCTTGAAAGGGGATCAAGAATGCCATTTTTGAGAAAGATAGCGATTCTTCGTGATTTTTTTTGGGATTCAGATATTGAAGAATATTTATACGATAATGAAGATCTTGGATACATATATAATAATCTGGAGAGGTTAATGGAAAAACTTAAAATTTATGAGCCATTCCCTAAATGGTCTTATCGAAAGCCAAAGTCATACAAATTCAAAAACTTTTTATAGGGTATTTTTACTATTTGAGTGGTTAAATATTTACACTGTTAGTGCCAGGCCTTAAATTTTAGGGGTTCCTCTAAGCTGGTCGATTCTTCTTAAAATTCTCCGCCTGTTCAAAGATTTCTTCATAAACCTCGTCTCGTTCCACTGGCGGATAACCGTGTTCATCGAGTAGTAGTAGTAGTAGTAGTAGTAGTATAAGCCCGACTTTTAAAGCTTTGCCAAGAGAAATTCCCGAAGATCACTTTCAATGAGCACTTCATCTTCCTGTCGGGATATGGTTCCTCCTAATTGATGCTTGTAACCTTCCTGCTCCAGCTGCGTGGCAAAAACACTTTCCAGTTGTGCTTCGGTAAACTTTTTACTCATTCCAGCCTGGTTTATTGTAATTTTTTCTGTGCTATACGTTCCCGCGCTGCGACCAGGGCATGATGTATTTTTTGTTCCAGTTCTTTTTTCGGTGGCAATTCTGTCCAGTATTCGGCGACCATGATCCCGTTTTTATCCATTTCTAAAAGTTCTATTTGTTCTGAACTGGCTTCAGCACATAATATTAACCCGATGGGATATTCTTCCCCGTTCTGTTTTTCGTACTTATCAAGCCATTTAAGGTAAAGTTCCATTTGCCCCTTATAGGCCGCTTTAAATTTGCCTATTTTCAATTCGATGGCTACCAGTCGTTTTAATTTCCTGTGATAGAAAAGCAGGTCCAGATAAAAATCTTCCCCGTCTATAATCATTCGCTTTTGGCGTTCGATAAAAGCAAATCCTTTCCCCAGTTCCAGGATAAAATATTCCAGTTCTTTCAAAATGGCGGCTTCCAGGTCATTTTCAAGATAGCCTTCTTTTAATCCTAAAAAATCCAGGAAATAAGGGTCTTTAAAACTATGCTGCATGGCTGTGCCGGAATGCGACAACTGACTGTTGGCAATTTCTTTGCGCTCAAAAGCTTTTCGTTCTATTTGCTTCCGGGTTTCCCTTACACTCCAGCCTTCTTCTGCTATCTGGTGGGCATAAAAGTTTCTGGTTTCTTTGCTTTTTATTGGGAATAGTTCCACAAAATGCGACCAGCTTAATTGTCTTGATAGGGAATCTACAATTTGAATATCGGGATAGATATCGGCAAATTGCATCATTCTCCTTACATTTCGGGTTCCAAAGCTATTCCCGTAACGCTTTTTCAATTGTGACGACACCGTTGTCACAATGTTTTTACCATAATCTGCCCGTTCATTTTGCAGTATTTCCTCATTTATGCGTTTGCCTACTTCCCAAAACACCAAAGTCATGGTACTGTTTACCTGTACCGCGATTTGATGTTTTCCCTGTTCTATAAGCTGGCTTAGCTCCTCTACCAGGTTATGTTGTAGGCCGTTTTTATTCATGTTGTATTTGTCTTGTGCTATAGGAAAGCGGTTAGATTATCATTGGATTTTATAAACATGGTTTATTTTCTAAAGGTTGTAACTTGAATAAGATCCTGTTTTTCTTTTATTTTAGAGATTTTACCTTCCTTTTTTAAGAGCTGGAAGAAATTAATCAAGATGTCAGATTTTTCAAAGTAAGGCATTGGTCCTTTTTCATTTAAATGTTTATAGTCCCCTCCTAAGGAATTTAAAAAAGACGTTATAAATTCCTTATCAAAAGAAGTAGGATTATTAAGGAATAACTTTATTTTCTCATTTGTTTTTAAAAAGGATTTTAATAAAATTGAAGAAATGGATGAATCAGACAATTTTAGTTCTGTATATTCCAAAACCATTTTTCCAATTAGAGTCAGTGCTTTATTATCCGTTATTGCGTTTTCCGTTTCGAATTTTTCAATTAACCTTATCTTATGAGAATCAGCTAATCTAGAATTTCCGAGGATTTCCGCTAAATCAGGCTCTGAGAGAGTAATTTCTGCATATATTTTGAAAAACTCTGAAATATTCAGGATAATAAAGATAAGATGTAGGGGGGCAAAATTTGTTCTTAGTTTGTTATAATTCTCTTGATTGAACCATAATTTATGCTCATCTACTAATGCTTCTACTTTTTTTACGGATATACTTTCAAAGCTTAATTCTTTAAAAGCA
The DNA here is from genome assembly GCF_041679265.1 of Autumnicola aciditolerans. Classification (NCBI taxonomy): domain Bacteria; kingdom Pseudomonadati; phylum Bacteroidota; class Flavobacteriia; order Flavobacteriales; family Flavobacteriaceae; genus Autumnicola; species Autumnicola aciditolerans. The sequence continues at coordinate 5,007 of NZ_JBGFSM010000025.1, read as the reverse complement.
AGCGGTACGGCTTTTAAATAAGAAATATATAATTCATCGAGAATCTCATTGTTTAACAAGAAATCACGTCTGAAACTTAGAAATTCCTTATCTGTTTTAATAGAATTTTTTACTAGAGATTTAGCAATTTTTGGATTATTTAGGAAACCAGTAAGTGTTTCCGAAAATGAATTCTCCTTTTCTTGATAGTAAGAAATTACATTTTTCCAGGTAGGTTCTATCTTTAAATTTTCAAGTAAAAAATCACTCAATTCTTTAAGTTCTTCTAATTCAGAAAGGGAAGGCAATAGAGTTTTGGTTTGAGAGATTATGTTTTCTTTACTTGCCTTTTTGATGTCTGGATTGTTTAGTAATTTAAGTAGATAGTCCTGTTTTTCTTTGAAGTTATCTTTTAGTTTTAAATAAACCGAATTGACATACTCCTCTATATTCTTTTCTACATAATTAATTAAGCTATCACAACCAGACGATTGAATGGCTGCATAATTACTATGATTAAAATCACTGTCCCTGTATTCACCGAATTCCTTTATCATTATCCTCAACATATAGGGATTGATTTCATAGTTATTCATAGAATAGATGTACTCCCTTATTTTATTAGAGGAATCATCCCATTTTAATGATTTGAATTTTAGATCAAAATGATCTATGATTTCGATTTGTCTCTTAGAACCATTTACTACTGAAAAAAAATCTGATTTTTCATTTAACACTACTTCTAATTGGGAGGTAGAAGCTATTTTTTCTATATCTTCAATTTCAGCGTTATTAAGAATAAGGGAAAGATAATTAGACCTTTCATCTTCTGAAAGAGAGCTATCTTTTTCAATGTAACGCCAGAAATGTGTCCAATTTGCACATAAAGTTTTGACGAATAATTGTAAATTTCCGCCTTCTTTAATGTAAGAATAATTGAATTTTACAGAAATATCAGATTCATTTGCTAATTGTCGGAAGAATATTTCTTTCTTGGTAGCAAATTTACGGCTCTCAAGAAGGTGGCCCAACAGTGAATAATTAAGAACATAGCTTTTCTCAAATTCTGAATCACTTATTTTCTTTATCACATTATCTACTTCATCCAACTTATAATTAAATTCGCTTTCAGATTCATTCCTTACATTCATTAAGAACCAGTGATCTCTTTCTGTTATGCTACCTGGATAGAAGTAAGAAATATAGTTAAGGTAATCTTCAGCTATGTAACCATTCCGAATCAAAAGAATAATTAATTGTTCCTGCTTAGAAGGTTTTGAAGACAAAGTGATTCTTTTATTCTTTAGAAGATATTTTATTTTAGCACTTTTAACTCTTCTTTTTTCTTCCTCTTTTTGATTTAATTTTTCATGTATATCCTTAATTCTTCCAGAATTTTTGCTTTCAATTTCTCTTTTTCTTTCAGAATATAATTTTTTTGGATCCACATATGATTCTACATCAGAAAATTTAATGTTAAATTGTCTATTATACTGGTTCTCTCTATAATAAATTGTGCCACTTTTTAATTTTTCGAAGTTTTCCTCTTCTAACATTTTTTCAACGGAATAATTGGTATTTGCAATACGAAAATATGTTAAGCTGTTTGCACGTTTTATATATTCCATAAGGTAAACTCGTCTCAATTCTTCCATATTTTTAGGTAATGCTTCTTCCAACTTAGCCAGCTCACTTTTTAAACTTGAAATTTCCTCATTAATTTCTCGGATTGTATCGTTTATCCAAGCGGATTTTTTCTCTACTAGGTTTTTATATAATAGGCCTTGATTTTTCCCTAGCATAACAAAATCTTCAGGATAAATATTTTTATATACGATTATTGCGAAAAGTTTATTTTGATATTTCTCACCTTTAAATTTTTGAAAGTAAATATGGAATTCGTTTACAGTATTATACAGAAGCCGCATATCATCTACATAAAATGCAACTTGATCTATCAATTCTGTAGATAAAGAATAATCAAATTTTCCTAATGCTCGGGTTAGTTGTTCATTGGAGTTAGAGTAGTTGATAACTGGTATAACCGGAATTATGAAGTCGAAAAATTTTGTACGATCTTTATCCTTAAACATTTCATCACGAATAGCATAAATAAAGGTTACGGTACGATTAATCGATTTTGAATTATTTATTAAAAGATTTATTTCGCGAAGTTTGGTAAAAATCTCTGTTTGCTCAAAACGATCTAAATCCTCGATAATTACAACATTATAATCTGTTACTTCAAAAAAATATAATATTTCATCCAGATGATTATTTAAAATAGATTTGTCTATTTTATCCGCAACCTGAATTTCAAAATTCTGAAAATTTAATTTACTAATTGTAAATTTTTGAGAAAACTCAACTATACCTCTTAGGAAATAAAAGCAAAGTATCATTCCTCCAATGGCCAATAAACCCTGTAGGATATATGCGAACCATAATTTAGGTTCCGGCAGATTCATTAAGGATCGGAGATAGTGAAAATTAAAAAAAGTAAATAATATGAAGATAAGTCCAAATAACAACCAAGTGGTCTCCTGAATTTCCTGGGGCTTTAAACTCCTTATCTTTTTGAACCGAGAATCTGGTATGTTATCATATTTTTCATGATAGAAGATTTGTTGAAGAATACTTAATTCTATTAATCTTAATTGGTCTTTAGTACCCATCAGAGACCCTGTTGTTCCATTTGTGATAGTTGAAAGGGAATCAACATTTTGTTTAAGCTCATCATTAGTTATTTCTCTACGTGAGAATGCATTTTTGTCTTCTACCTCTTTAAAAGTTGCTAATGAAATATTTAAAAATTTCAAATTTTCATTTGTGGTTGTCTCCTGAAATGTTTTTAAAATACTGCTTTTCCCAGAGCCGTAGGTTCCTGTGAGAGCGATATTCTTAATATCTTTCTCTTTCCTGTTTAATAATGCCCATTCTAGGGAATCACAGTAAAACTTATGTTTTTCAGGATCACTTACAGGTGATAGAGAATTAAATGGAACATTTATAAAGTCTTCAATTTCCTGATTTTTTAAACTACCTTTACTCATAGCTAATATTATATTGATTCTTCTATGGTCGCCATTTTTGACAAGACAATTGATTCAATTTTTTCCATCTTGAAATTTTCAGAACGTTTAATCAATATTTCCTGAGATAGAATTTTGGCTTTACTCGCAAACCGATTTAAAAGGTCATCATTCAAAGGAATTGCAATCAGATATTTCATAATCCAATTCTTATCTCCTCTTGGCATTTTTGTCCCTTTACTTCCTGATATTACATAATCAAAGAAGATATCTTGTTCCAGAGTATAATAAAGGAAGGTTGGATTAATTCTACCGTTTAATTTAAAGCAGATAATATCATTTGAACATCCCCCAGCAAAATTAGCTTTCCAGATTTTTTTTAAGTACGGACGGATATTTGAGATTAATATGTCTCCTACAGTAAATTTAGTCACTGTCTTTGAATTGGGAAGATTAGTAGCTGCGGTTATCCCTTTTCTTTCCGGTAACATATTTTCTGTTGAAATGTAGTTTTCCAGATTCAGCTCTTTAATATTTATTCTTTCTTTCGAATAATGAGTTAACTTTTTTAAAGGAAGAACTTCCCACCCCTCAGGAATTTCCTTGTCGAGTTCATCATTAAAAACCATACTTCGGCCAGAGGATTTATAAGGCTTTCCATCTTCATTAGGAAATTCAAAATCAATAAACCAATGTTTATAAAGTGCCTGCGCGGTTTCTTTCAGCTTTTGGTTTATCTCTTCATTAAAATCAGGACTACCCTATGATGAGCATTTTGTATCAAAAATGGGATAATTTACTTGGATGTTAGCTCAGTTCTTTATTGTATGCAGTTTTTATTCTACATCATATCTAGTTCCATCTTTGTAAATTATTGCTGATACATTATAAACTCTTTTAGCTCCAGGAATTATTTCTCCTTCCATATCTAATTTCTGACTAGTTTCCAGATCACAAATTATACTAGTTCCATTTGAAAAACTTAGATTTCTAGTTATCACCAATTCTTGGAAATAATTATCTTTCATTGTAAAACTGAATGAGTTGTCATTATAGATAGCCTTCCATTTTGATCTATTTCTTCTTAGAACCGGAGAAACAATTTCTAACTCGACTTGTTCCAAAAACTCATCTTCTATCTCAGCTTCTTCAATTATAAATTTATTAAAGTCTGCTCTAGGGACAATTTTCTCTTGCCCAATTGGTTCTAAATTCCTGTCCAATTCTTGTGTTGAAACTTTACTAATTTTTTCTTCATTTAGTAGTGTATTGTAAAAGTTAGATTTAGATATTTTTACCTTATTGGTTTCAGCAAGTACAATTGATAAGTTCTCAATTATTAAAGTATTAGCTTGCGTATTTTCTGGATCACTATCTTCTAATTCTCTTTTTAATTTCTCTATTGACAACCTGAGTTCTTCCTTTTTCAGCATTTCCAACTCAGCGTCAGTTTTTATAGAATTCCCAACTACATCTGAAATTATAGTTGCTGAAATTCCCGCTAAAAACGCACCTATATATTTTGCTTGTTTTTTATGCTTTAGAACGAACTTGTATATTTCCTTTATTCCACCTTCTTCTAAAGCATAAGCCTCAGTTACAACTTGTATATCTAATATTTTAGATACTTCCCCGATAATTTTTAAAAGCTCATTCTCTGCTTTATTTAAAGTGTAAGCATTCATTGAATGAGATTTGTCACTTAAGTAATAATGGATTTGAAGTGCATTGGAATCTTCGTGGAATTCGATCATAAAATTTATGTTATAGTTAGTATTTTCTCAAAATTGCATACAACTGTTGCGGTTAACGACAAGTGCCGCGGAGTTATGGAAGCGGATTTGTCGGCTTAACGCTTTGGTTTGTTATGGAAACTAAGTTAGTTCTTTTTGGCAAAACCCGGCATTTGCGATAACCGTTGTGCCTGTTGCACAAGTTAGCTAAAAGTGCTAATTTACTACATGCAAGGCAAGAAAAATTATCAGGAAAAACTCTT
>NZ_JBGFSM010000024.1:0-21934 GCF_041679265.1 Autumnicola aciditolerans | reverse complement strand
CAGATGAAGCTTCAAAACCACCAGGCCATTGGCTTTGTCCACCGTGACAAAGCACATACCCATATTCATATCTATGCCAACAGGATCAGCCTGTCTGGGGAAATCTATAAAGACAGCTTTATCGGAAAGCGAAGCCAGCTGGCTGCAGATCATGTGGCCCAGAAACTGGGGCTAACCACGGTGCAGGAAGTACAAAACGAAAGGCTCCTGGAATTAAAAGGAATCCGGCAGGAAATCAAAAACATCAATGATAAAGTTCTAAGAACAAGACCCAAATCTCTGGATGAGTATATCCACAGAATGAAGGATCATAAAGTAAACGTTATTCCTACGATCAACAAGTCCAACCAGCTGCAGGGTTTTAGAATGGAATATAAAGGGGTCAACTTGAAAGCGAGCCAGGTAGATCGTAGCATGAGCGGTAACAGGCTTATTGCGCAAATCTCCCAAAACAGGAATTTTACATTATTAAAAGAAGCGCCGAAAAGCCTTCAACTCCTAAACAAAACAGTACAACTCAGCTCCAATTTAACCACTAAAATAGCTAAGGATATTGTCAAAGGGGCTGTAAAAATAGTACGTGATACCGGGATAGGCATGGGATATTAAATTTTAAGCGATGAAAAAACTAGATGAAATCATGGAACTGATGGCCGATGAAATGGCTGATTTTAAAAAAGCTGTGCTGCAGCTTCAACTGCTTTCCAGGCAACTATTTGAGCTGAGTATTCCCATCAGCACCGAAGCTTTAGAAAAGAACCTGGCCACATTTTTAAAAAAACAGGAAGCGCAAAACCAGGAAAGGGATGAAATCCTGCGAAGCATTGATAAGAAACTAAAAAATGTCAGGCTTATTCCTGATTACCTGATTATCCTTTTCGCCGTACTTGGAATAACTGCTTTGGGCATGCTCGGATATTTTAGTTATTCCGCCAATGCACAACAGGAAGAAAGCTTCAAAGTTTACCGCCTGATTCTGGAATCAGAAAATCAGCTGCAACAGGATTTTTTTGCAGCATATCCTGATATAAAAGAGGAATATTGCCAGTGGCTGGAAGATCAGAAGTAGGATTTGTCATGACAATTGGCCTTGTCGCAAAAGTTACTTTTTACAGTAAATCTTTTCGAAAGCCCTGAAAACAAGCAAAAATTTACAGTAAAAACATAAGTAGGATGCGCCCTTTGCTGTTTTTATTTCACGCTTAACTTCCCGTACGCTATAAAAACAGCACAGGATCCATGCGCAGATAAGTTATGGTAGATTTGGGGGTTTTAATTATAAGCGTCTGGTAATGAAAGCTGGCTTTAAATTGAGAATTTAATTTAAAAAGCAAAAGTCTTCTGTTTGTAGGATTTTCATAATACTAACTTTGTGAGCAAAAATTTCTTCGTTATTCGAAATCATCAAAAAATTCCTTTTGTGTGCCCAGATCTTTTAATCGTATATAATCCAACATCCCAGTGCCTTTAAACTTATGTTCAAGGCCTACAATATCACCATTCGGGCTCTGATAAGAACCGGAATATATCAATTTGTTATTAATATATGCCCGCACTTTTTTCTCTTTTACAACAACATGAAAGATGTTCCAACGCCTATAATTAAACGTAAAAGAAGAAAGGTTTTCCTCACCTCCGGTCATTTCTGTATTACCTACTTTTATCCCTGAATATCCCGAACATCCTATTTCCATTAGTGTAAAATAGATGAGATTTTTTTCACAATATAGATTCGTAAGAAAATCATAGCAGGTAATTCCACCTGTTTCTTCGGAATTCTTAAACCTCACTTCCATTTCAAAATTGTCCCCGCTGATTCCAAATTCTCTAAAAAGTTGATGGTCTATGTAGAAAACAGATTTTATGTTGAAACCTTTTTCAGCTAAATCTTCAGGAGAATAATACAAATATCCCGTGCTTTTCGGAGATTGTATTTTGTTATCGAGCCAACGTCCTGGTTTAATTTCAGGAAAAAAATAGCTATCCCAATTCTGCGACATCACAAGAACATTCTTAGTAGCAAGCTCACGGTCATTATTATTTAGACTTATGTGGTAATAACCTGGTATTTGAAAGGTATAGTTATAAAAAGAACGTTGTTTTTTTAATTTTACTATCTCTGGTCCATTTATAGGATGAGTGAAATCAAAATCAATATATAAGCTATCAGAAACTAACTTTTGGATATCGTATCTTACGGATACAGTGTTGGGTACATAACCTATAGAATCTTTTATCTTAAACCAGACCAATTCTGGATTTTGCTGCTCAAAATTATTTACTTGTTTATCAAACCTTTGAATAAGAAAAATAAAGAGCACAAGTATAATTAGAACCAGCACTCCTACTTTAATATTTTTTCTTTCCCATAATTGTCTCTTATTCTGAGGGGCTTCATGACTGATTTCAGCCTCATGTAAACTTGTGAATTCTGTCCAGTCTTTAAAGCCTAGAAATTTAACTAGTGCATCCTTGGTAGCTCTTTGCGGATTATATTGTTTTTTATATTTTATTTTTCCATAAAGTCTTTTGAGTGTATGTGGGCTTATAGATATCTCTGTCTGCTCAGAAATTATTTCCGATAAGCGCAAGAAATCAGTTTCTTTCCAAGATTGAGATTCTACCCAATTTAATTTTTGTTCTATCTGATATAGACAGTATTGTAAGTATTTCTGGTCTGTCATCTCGTATTCAAAAAATATGCAAAACTTTGAACAAGCTTTGAATAGCCTTAGATTAAGGAAATTGTGAATTTATTATTAAAATTGGTTAATCTTTTCGTAAAGATAGAGAATTTAAAATGGCTTTCTATTGTGAAGGGCTTTCTTTCTAAACATTAAAAAGGCGGATTTTTTATAAAACAAATAAATAAAAATGAAACATCTACAACGTTATAGTATTTTAAAGGTAATTATCATTTTTATATTACTCCATTGTGAAAATTTTATTGCACAGGTAAAAATATATGAAGGAACAGAGCTCATTCCCACCTACAAAATGGAAAAAGATGAAACCAGCCCTGTTTTTTATACTGGTAGGGCTGTCCAAGGGGCTCAGGGGAAAGTTTATCCATATCCTTCACAGACCCTTTTGGGAAGCGAACTTGTTGATACCCAATATGAAATGGTTTATCTGGAAAACGAATATCTTAAGGTAAAAGTACTTCCCGCTTTTGGAGGTCGTCTCTTTTCTGCTATAGATAAAACAAACGGGCACGAGTTGTTCCATACCAATAGCGTGATAAAACCAGATCTTATAGGCACACTCGGGGCATGGGTTTCAGGAGGTATTGAATGGTGCTTTCCACATCATCACAGAACCACTACTATGTTGCCCAGCGACTACAGAATGGTAAAAAATGAGGATGGTAGTGCAACAATATGGATTGGTGAAACCGAAAAAACTATGGATATGCGCGGGGTGGTAGGGATGACTTTACGTCCCGGCCGCTCTTATATAGAGGTAAATTATCGCATTAGCAATACAAGTGACATCACAAAAACATTTCTCTTTTGGGCGAATGTAGCCATTACAGCAAATAAGGACTTTCGAACTTTTTGGCCCCCAAGCCAGGAAATTGGAGTTTTCCACAACAATTCCAGTTTTACAGAGTGGCCAATTTCCCATGAAGAATATCAAGGTACAGATTATACGAGCGGAGTAGACCTTACCTGGTGGAAAAACCATCCTAATCCAGTATCCTTTTTTATGTGGGATGCCCAAGAAGGTTTTATCGGCGGATATGATTACAGCCAAAATGCAGGTACCGTGCATGTAGGCGATCCTATAGAAAACAGCACCTCAAAACTGTGGCAATTTGGTCCTGGATTACAAGGACAGAATGCGAGGCGTAAACTTACCGATGATGGAAAGGCCTATGTGGAGCTGATGACGGGTACTTTTTCAAACAATCAGCCTGATTATAGCTGGATACTTCCACACTCGGTAAAAGATGCCAAAAATTATTGGTACCCCATCCGCAATCTCGAAATTGTAAAAAATGCAACTACAGATGCTTCCGTAACCCTCCAAATGAGAAATGACAAAACCGTTTTCTATGGCTTTAATACTACCAGGGCTTTTAAGAATGCACACTTAAGCCTAAAAAATGGGAACGAGGTCTTGGTTGAAAAAACAATAGACATTGATCCGGCTACTCCTTTTACGGCCACTTATAAAGCAAAAGGAGCACTAGACGAATATAAGTTACATGTTGAGTTGAAAGATAGTGAAGGCAATCAACTGGTGTCCTACACTCCTTATAAACCACAGCATCCGGAATTGCCGGAACCACAGGAAAAGGTGAAAAAACCTGAAGAACTGGAATCGGTGGAAGACCTCTATCTTACAGGACGTTTTGTGGAACAGTTTAGTCGTGCGGGAATAGATCCCGATGATTATTATTTGGCAGCGCTGGAAAAATCACCGGATGATTACAGGGTAAATATTGCCCTGGGAATTCGCCGCATCAATCAAACCAAATATCAAGAAGCCCTTCCTTATCTGAATACCGCAGCAGAGAAACTCCACATAAAGTACCATCAGCCTAAAGAAGGAGAACTTTATTATTATATGGGATTAGCACAGAAAGAACTAGGACAGTTCGATGATGCCTATAGGAATTTCGGACGGGCTACGTGGTATTACCAATGGTCTGCTTCGGGTAATTTCGAACTGGCGCAGCTGGAAAGTAAAAAGGGCAATTATGAAAAAGCTCTCGATCACATAAAAGAAGCTTATTCTACAAATACCAAAGATGGTAGAATAAATATATTATACAGTGCACTCCTGCGAAAATTAGGAAGAAAAGAAAGAGCCAAAGAATTGATGGAGCATCTGTTAGCCTATGATCCGTTGAATTTTGCGGCACTTTACGAAGAAAGTCTATTAAATGGGGATGGATCTTTGGTGAAATGGCAGAAAAACATGCAGGATGTAGAAAATGACTACCTGGAAGTTGCCACCTGGTACATGAATGCAGGCTTGCTAAAAGATGGTATATCTCTTTTATCAGAAATTGAAGATACCAAGAACCCGTTAACCTCATATTACCTATCCTGGTTTTATGCCAAAATAAGCGAAAATGAGAAAGCTTTGGAAGCACAAAAACAGGCTAAAGGCGGTTCTTTGGATTATGTATTTCCGTACAGGTCAGAAACAGAAAAAGTACTCAGAAATGCTATGAAAATTGATAATCAGGATGCAACAGCTTATTATTTATTGGGCAATCTACTTTATGATAAAAGGCCTGAGGATGCCATGGACGTGTGGGAAAAGGCCAGTGAGGTAGGCAATCCTGATGCTATGGTGTGGCGAAATCTTGCTTTTGGTGCTTTTTACCATCAAAAAGATCCTGCCAGGGCCATAGAATATATGACCAAGGCCATCTCATTGAACAACACGTACCCCCTTTGGTATGATGAACTATCACAGTACTACGACGAGTCTGATTTCGATTTAAAAGAAAATCTAACCGTTCTACGAAACAATCTTGATATTGTTAAAAAAGATGTGTCTGCCCCAAAAACCTATGTTGAATTGTTGAATTTGAACGGGAATTTTGATGAAGCCATAAACTTTTTGAATACTCATCATTTTAGAACTTGGGAAGGAGGAAGAGAGATCTACTGGCATTATGTGAATACCCATACTTTAAAGGCACTGGAGTTGATGGATCACAAAAAATATGAAACTGCCGTGACGGAATTGGAAAAAGCATTAGAATATCCAGAAAATTTGGAAGTAGGAAAGCCAACCAATGATGAGAAAAATGCCATGATCTATTTCTTTATGGGAGAAGCTTACGAAAAGATGGGAGAAAATCGGCAAGCCAAAGATAAATTTCAAAAAAGTGTCGCCTCTCAAAATGGACCTGGAATGACCGAGCTACTTTTTTTTCAAGGAAAATCACTTGAAAAATTAGAGAAGACCATCCAAGCAAAACAACTTTTTAATAATCTAATCAATAAAGGAAAAGATCTGAGGGGTGGCGAAACGGATAACAGGTCAGTTGGGATTGGGCAGGTTACATTTGGGAACAACAAGGCTGCTTCGCATGCCTATTTTCTAGAGGCACTTGGTAATTTAGGACTAAAGAATGTAGATAAAGCCAATGAGCTTCTAAAGGCTTCTATAAATGCCTATAAAAATAACCTATGGGCAAAAGTTATGATGAATAGGTAATCTTTAGACAATCCAGCAATGATGTTTTTTATTTCAAATTAAAATTTATGATTAATCTGAGAAAAGACTTGATTTACTAAAACAATATAATATCTGATAAACTTTACTAACTAAGCAATTATAATCCATTAAACCTTATGAGAAAATTTTTAATTTTATTCACATTAATTCTATCGTTTCAACCCGGTATGTTTGCTCAAGGGTCTATTACGGTGACGGGAACGATAACTGAAGCTGACACCAGTGTACCTATTCCCGGTGTCAATATTTTGGAAAAAGGGACTGACAATGGAGTCATGACAGATTTTGATGGCAACTATTCCATTGAAGTTCCTGAAAATGCCACCTTAGTTGTGAGCTTTGTAGGCTTTACAGCTCAGACTTTAGAAGTAAACGGACGTAGCGAAATCGATATAGTTATGAAGGAAGAAGCGGCTGCATTGGATGAGGTCGTAGTGGTGGGATATGGAACCAAAAAGAAAGTTAATTTAACAGGATCGGTTGCTTCTGTTAACATGGATGAACTTGAAGCTATTCCTGCAGGAAATTCTGCGAGTGTATTACAGGGCAGACTCCCTGGAGTAACGGTTAGCAATTTCAGTGCACAACCCGGAAATGACAATCCTCAGATAAGGATTAGGGGGATAGGTTCTTTCAATGCTGGACAGGAACCTTTAGTAATTGTTGATGGAGTACAGAGTCAATTAAATCAAATTCCTCTCACAGATATTGCAAGTGTGAGCGTTCTGAAAGACGCCGCATCTGCCGCTATCTATGGGGTGCGTGCAGCAAACGGAGTGATTCTGGTAACCACCAAACGTGGAAAGTCAGGAAAACCTACTATTAATATACGTAGCAATGTAGCATTTCAAGAGCCGGTCGTAGAACCCGATTTTCTCGACTCATACGATTGGGCAATGATAAGGAACGAATGGGCTATGGCCGAGGGTGGAAATCCTGTTTATACGGATGAGCAAATTCAGACAATAAGGAATGGTTCTGATCCTGACAGGTTTGCCAATACTGACTGGTGGGACGCAGTGACCCAAACCGGTATACTACAAACGCATTCAGCTTCAGTCAATGGAGGCACAGAAAATATCCGTTATATGATTTCCGGAGAATTTCTGGACCAGGAAGGAATTGTAGTAGGAACCGATACAGATAGAAAAAGTCTTAGAAGTAATCTTGATGTGGATGTTTCCGAAAAATTAAAAATAGGATTGAATATCTATGGTTTTAGCCGGGAAACTGGCGAACCATCTTTGCGTTCGGTAGGTAATCCAGGAAATTTCGAGAACAACCTACTTTATTCTCTAAGGAGGTTTACACAACCTACTGTGCCTATTAGGTATTCCAGCGGAGAATATGGATTTGTGGACGGTCTTTATCCAGATGGTGGGATGATCATCAGAAACCCTTTATGGGAGGCTACTACCGGTGATAGTAGAACTGAGCAGTTTAGGGTTGAAGGAAAATTGTTTGCGAGTTATGAGTTACTTGAAGGATTAACTTTTACCAGTAGTTTGGCCAACATTCATAGCTCTTCAATTAATACCAGATTCGTTCCCACTTACCAACAGTTTAGTGGGGAGGGAGAAGTAGTAAACCAGAATATAAATAATAGTTTAAGTAATAATAATACCACTTTTAAACGGTTTGTATTCGAAAATCTTTTAAACTATGATTTGTCATTAGGAAAACATGATTTTACCGTGTTGCTTGGACATACCGCACAGGAAGAAAGAAATGATTATATGTACGGCTATATCCAGAATTTCCCCAATAATGAATTGCGAGAGCTGGGAGCAGGTGTAAGTAATCCACAAGTTGATGGGAATGCTTATGAAGTAGCTCTACAGTCCTTCTTCGGACGATTAAACTATACGCTGGACAAAAAATATTTGTTTGAAATGAACCTGCGTTATGATGGTTCCTCCAGGATGCCACAGGAATCTAGGTATGGACTTTTTCCTTCCTTTTCGGCCGGCTGGATCATTAGTAATGAAGATTTCCTAAAGGATAGTTCGACAATTTCCCTTTTGAAATTAAGAGGTAGCTGGGGTCAATTGGGTAATCAAGAAATTGGTAATTACGCCTATGTTCAGAATATCGCTACAGGAGCCGATTACATTCTAGGCGGTTCCATAGCGGGAGGCGTTGCGGTGAACAATCTGGCTAATCCAAACATCACCTGGGAGACCACTACAATTAGTGATGTTGGAATTGATGTAAACTTTTTTGACAGCAGACTGCAAATAACTGCCGACTACTTTCAGAAGAATTCTTCTGATATTCTTATAAGGCTTCCAATTCCTAATACTTTGGGGGTAAATAATGGTCCTTATCAGAATGCAGCTGAAGTTTCCAATAAAGGATGGGAAGCAGATGTAAGCTACCGAAACAATGTTGGGGACCTCGACTACTTTGCGGGCTTTAATTTCTCTACGGTGAAAAATGTAATCGAGGATATTGCAGGTCTGGAGAATTGGATTAGTGGAAATACTATTAATAGAGTGGGGCATCCAATCGGAGCGTACTATGGCTATGTAGCCGATGGCTATTTTGACAGTGAGGAGGAAATTGAAAACGCAGCCTCTCAATGGGGAACATTACGGCCTGGAGATATCCGGTATAAAGATATTAGTGGGCCTGAAGGTATTCCCGACGGACAAATAACTGCAGAGTACGACAGGCAGATCATAGGTAATCCTTATCCGAAGTACAACTATGGTTTTTACTTAGGAGGAGCCTTTAAAGGGTTTGACCTGAACCTCTTCTTCCAAGGCGTTTCGGGTATTGAACGTTTTTTCTGGTATAACACTGAGAATATTGGTCAGTTCACCAACTCAATTCTTGATAACTGGTCAGAGACAAATCGAGATGCGGCTTATCCAAGGTTTGGTAACAGTGCAAACAATTACAATATGTCAACCTTCTGGTTAAGAGATGCTTCCTATTTAAGATTAAAAACTATGGAATTAGGGTATAATATACCTCAATCTTTTACTCAGCAACTCGCTATTCCTAAGGTGCGATTATATTTTGTTGGGAATAACCTGTATACATTTACGGATGTCGAGGAATTTGATCCTGAAGTTGAATCAAGTGACGTAAGAAGTGCTTCATACCCAGGGGTAAAAGCTTATTCTTTCGGTATAAATATTACCTTTTAATATAAAAAAATATTCTTATGAAATACTTCAAATTATATATTACTATTCTACTGATAACTTTGGTGGGATGTTCAGACGATTTTTTGGATAGAACGTCCTTGAATGATTTGGGATCTGATAACTTCTGGTCAAATGAAGCCGATGCAGAAATGGCTCTAATGGGTATTTATTCGGCACTGCAAAATCCATACTTGTTTGATTCTGATCCCTATACAGGGGGAGTGACAAGGCTAGATTACTTGACCGACGATGGCTATACTGCCTGGCAATGGATGGCTGGCGCACCTATAGCAATTGGGCAGCATAACGCTACTTCTTGGCTAATTGGTGATTTTTGGACTGCTAACTATCGGGTAATAAGCCGAGCAAATAGGGTTATAGCTCGAGTCCCTGAAATTCCCGGTATTGATGAAGAAATAGCAAACCGTATCGTAGCCGAGGCTAAAGTATTAAGAGCTACCTCTTATAATCTATTGGGAATGACTTATCAAGATGTACCATTGATCACCGAACCACAAGCTGTTGAGGAAGCTGATGTACCAAAATCTGACCGCAGTGAAATCTATGCTTTTATTACTCAGGATCTCGAAGCAATTATAGATGATTTGCCGAACCCTGCAGATATTGCCCCTTCGGAATTTGGCAGAATTGATAAAGGGGCCGCTCTGGCTATGCTTTCCAGGATTTACCTCTATAATGATCAATTCTCGGAAGCAGCAGCAAGAGCGAAGGACGTTATAGATCTTGGATATTATTCTTTGGCTCCCGATTATGATGCTCTGTTTTCTGTTGCGAATGAAAATAGTAATGAGGTGGTGTTTCGGGTGGCCTTTGACCGGATTATTGATGAAGGTTCCTCCTTTGCAGCTTATTGGGGATATATTGATTACCAGCGGGCTTTACCTGATCTGGCGGAAGCTTTTTATACAATTGAAGGAGAGCCTATTGAAGAATCCTCACTTTATAATCCAGAAATCCCCTCCGAGAACAGAGATCCCAGGTTCAGTGCCACGCTACTTTCAAACGGGGATACCTGGAAAGGAGAACCTGTGACCATTGATGAAGATTACTATTTTCAGAGAAAATATACCGAAGAAGAGAATAATGAAGATCATTTTAATAGTCCTCAGGATTTCTATGTTATTCGGTTTGCCGATGTACTCTTAATGCGTGCTGAGGCATTAGTTCAGTCTGGTGCTTATGATGAAAGCGAAGTCATTGAATTAATTAACCAGGTACGGGATAGGGTAGATATGCCGGGTGTCGAAGAGACTGCGGGAATCGGACTGTCACAGGAGGAGTTGATGGAAGTTATAAAACATGAACGTAGAGTGGAACTTGCTTTTGAAGGACTGCGTTATTTTGACCTGGTGCGCTGGGAAGAATTGGATGATGTATATCAGGAATATATGGACAGCGAATATCAGCGACTTTTAGATCTTGGTTATCCCGATGTCCGTCCAAGGAGTTTCATTTCTTACAAATGGCCGATTCCACAAGGAGAGATCGATGTGAATGAGAACCTTAATCAACACAACGAGTGGTAAAGAAAGTTTTTCTAAAAAATGGTCTCTGCTTTAAAAAATCATTGAATAATAGAGCTTCATAACATTCAGAATAATAAGATAATGAAAAAGTTTACACCCCATCCACTGTCTAATTCCATTTATTTCTTATCGTTTTTGATGATAGCTGTGACAACGTCTTGTAAAACGAAAGAGGATGCCGCTATTCAAACTCTTAATTTAAAGAAGATAGCCGAGAACAATTTGAACAGCACACTCGTAAAATTCAGCGAACATTTTGAGGGCCAAGTCCTAAAGGTCTTGCCAAAAAAAAATAGCACTGGTGTTGTAATTTGGGAGAAGGGAGATGAACAAGATTGGACTAAAGGAAGTTATCTTATTTTTGGACTATATGGGGATAATGAATTCAGCGGCGTTATCAATGTTGAATTTTTTAAAGAAACCGGAGAATACACAACAGAAGAGCTAATCGTTCAGGGGGGTGAAGTGACCGGAAGAGGAGATGCAGCGCCCCCCTGGATTTCCTCACTTATGGGAATTCTACCGAATTTAAAGACACAGGTGGTTTTCCCCTTGAGCTATTTGGACGCACAGGAAATATTTCTTCCCCGATTCCCGCGACAGTTGAAAGGAACAGTAACTGGGAATCGTTTAGATCCTGCGGATATAGTAAAAGTAGTGTTACGTTTTGGTCCTTATGATGAACCTTATCTTACACCAGAGTTTGAACTGGCGGCGATATCCATAAACAAAGATTTACCTGAGCCTTATCCTCTGTTGGAAGAGCCTGTCATCGATGAATTTGGTCAATGGAAATCAAGGACATGGGAAGGAAAAATAGAGGATTCCAGCGAACTGGCTAAACAGAATGCTCAATTGTATGAAATGGCCCAAAAAGCAACATTACCGGATAACTGGAGCAAATATGGTGGTTGGCTGGAGAAGCGGTTTGAAGCCACGGGGTTTTTCAGGACGCAGCATGACGAGGATCGTTGGTGGCTGGTAGATCCTGAAGGAAACGCTTTTTTAAGTGTTGGAGTGGATGTGATGAGATATGGTTCCTCTGGTCCTATAAATGACAGTGAAGATCTTTTTGAGTGGCTTCCGAAGAACGGAGATAGTACTTTTGGGGCAGCTATTGATAAATCAGATGGTCGGGAGATGGATTTTTACAAGGCTAATATGATAAAAGCTTTTGGTAAAAATCCGAAGGAGAAATGGGCGACAATAGCGAAAGGATTGATGAGTAAATACCGGTTTAATACCGTTGGAAATTGGTCTGATCTGGAGTTCATCCAGGAAAATCAACTGCCTTATGTGCTCCCTCTTCAGGATTTTCCTTCCACAGAGGTCCGTTTATATAGGGATTTTCCTGACGTTTTTTCTAAAGAGTTTCAGGAAAACTCCGAAAAGTTTGCTGAACAGTTGCACGATTTTAAGGATGATCCGTACATGATTGGATATTTCCTGCGAAATGAGCCACAATGGGCTTTCGGGTATCACAATCTGGCATATGAGATGTTTGGTACAGATCAACACTCGGAAACCAAGAGCGAATTTATCAATTGGATATCCCGGAAATACAATGGAGATATCGAGGCTTTTAATAAAAATTGGCAATTAGACCTTCAGGAATTTGAAGAATTGTCTTCACAGACATTCAAGGAATATCCTTCGGAAACTGCAGACAGTGATTTCTATGAGTTCTCTGAGATTATGGTTGCCCGGTATGTAGATGTTCCCTGTGATGAAGTAGAAAAAATTGATAACAATCATCTTAACCTTGGAATGCGGTATGCTTGGATAAGTTCAGATCTGCTTTACAAGGCAGGCGAACGATTTGACGTCTTCTCCATTAACGGTTATGGTATAAAACCACCAGAAACCAATGAAATTGCTGAGATAAGTGGAAAACCTATTATGATTGGGGAATTTCATCACGGAGCCATAGATCGAGCCTTACCTGCTACCGGGATTACAGGAGTGTTTACCCAGGAAGACAGAGGCAAAGCCTACAGGAACTATGTAGAGGAAGGTTTTTCGAGACCGGAGCTAATCGGTATGCATTATTTTCAGTGGATTGATCAACCGATCTACGGTCGTTTTGACGGAGAGAACTATAACATAGGAGTTGTGGACATGAACAATTTGCCGTACCCCGAGCTAACAGAAGCCATGACCATCACTAATGAACGGATCTATAGAATTGGAACCGATGAGGTTGAGCCTTATAAAGGAGAAATTAAAAGAATTAATCCTATCCACTACTAAAAAAATTGGCTCTCAAAAAAAGAAAACATGAAGAAAATTTTTTTAATCCTGCTTAGCTTTTTAAGTACCATACTTGGAATGGGTCAGCAAATCAAAAACGAATGGGAGAATCCAAAAATTCTTGACAGGAACAAGGAAGAAGCCCATGCGCAGTTTGTATTATATAAAAACGAAGCAGCAGCAAAAAAAGCTGATAAAAAAGCTTCAGAATATTATAAAAGCCTGAATGGCACCTGGAAGTTCCATATAGTAAAAACCCCGGTGCAAAGACCAAGAGATTTTTATAAAAGCGGACTAAATGATAGTAACTGGGAAAATGTTAAGGTTCCCTCAAATTGGGAGCTGCAAGGATTTGATATTCCTATTTATACCAATGTCACCTACCCTTTTCCTAAAAACCCGCCTTTTATAGATGAAGATTACAATCCGGTTGGGAGTTACAGGACGACTTTTACCGTGCCCCAGGATTGGGATAAGAAGGAAATCCTCCTTCATTTCGGCTCTATTTCAGGCTATGCCCAAATCTATGTAAACGGCCAGGAAGCCGGAATGACCAAAGCTTCCAAAACCCCTGCCGAATTTAACATCACTCCTTTCCTGAAAGAAGGGGAAAACTTACTGGCGGTGCAGGTATTTAGATGGCATGACGGTAGCTATTTGGAAGACCAGGATTTCTGGCGTTTAAGTGGAATTGAGCGCGATGTTTACCTGCAGGCACTGCCAAAAACCACCATCTGGGATTACTGGGCAACCAGTAGCCTTGATAATCAATATCAGGAAGGTATTTTTAATATGAATGTGGATCTTCGCAAGTTTGAAGATAGTAAGATCAAAAAGCCGGCAATAAAAGTTGAACTTTTTAGCCCTGAGGGTTCAAAAGTCTTTTCAGAAGAAAAGAAAAAGCTTTCCGCAGATGAAAATGTGCAATTTTCGACCACCATTCCAAATGTTGAAAAATGGAGCGGGGAATTTCCTAACCTATACACTTATGTAATAAGCCTTTCAGACAGAAAAGGAAAAACGCTGGGAGTAATTTCAGGAATGACAGGTTTCAGGAAAGTAGAAATTAAAGATGCCCAGTTGATGGTGAATGGTGAACCCATTACCGTAAAAGGAGTGAATTTACATGAACATCACGGCACCAAAGGCCATGTTCCGGATAGGGAAATGATGATAAAGGATATTGAATTAATGAAGCGTAATAATATCAATGCGATTCGGATGAGTCATTATCCGCATGGGATAGAATTATACGAACTGGCAGATAAATACGGAATGTACATTGTAGATGAGGCCAATATTGAGACTCACGCCATGGGCGCGGAATGGCAAGGCAATTTTGATAAGACCAAACACCCGGCTTACCTGCCGGACTGGGCTCCTGCTCATATGGACAGGATTAAACGTATGGTGGAGCGTGATAAAAACCACTCTTCCATTATCATCTGGTCTATGGGGAATGAAAGTGGTAACGGCCAGGTGTTTTATGACGCCTACGACTGGATCAAACAAAGGGACACTACCCGTATGGTGCAGTTTGAGCAGGCCGGCGAAAACCGGAATACCGATATTGTAGCACCCATGTATCCCGGTATCCGCAGTATGAAAAGTTACGCTGAAGATGAAACCAAAGAACGACCATATATTATGTGTGAATATTCCCATGCGATGGGAAACAGTAACGGGAATTTCCAGGAATACTGGGATATCATCAACAGCAGTGAACATATGCAGGGAGGATTCATTTGGGACTGGGTAGACCAGGGACTGGAAACAAAAACCAAGGAAGGAGAAAAGTTCTGGGCCTATGGGGGCGACCTTGGAGGGGCGCACCTGCACAACGACCAGAATTTTAATGCCAATGGCCTTGTAGATGCAGGGAGGAATCCACATCCCGCCCTACAGGAAGTAAAAAAAGTCCATCAGGATATCAACTTTGAACTGGACAATCAAACTTTAAATATTACCAATAAATTCAATTTTACCAATCTTGACAAGTACAATTTCAAGTGGGAGCTAATTGGTAATGGAGATGTGGTGGAAACCGTAAACTTTGAAGTTTCCGTGGAACCAAATGAGCAAGAGACAGTTAATCTAACCCTGCCTCAACTTCAGGATAGGGAGTATTTCTTAAATGTATATGCTTATACATCAGAAGCTACAGAACTTGTTCCTGAAGACCACGAGATTGCCCGTGAACAATTTTCTTTAGGAGATAACAATTATTTTGTAAACAACGCCCAACCTGCTGCTGATGAAAACCTGCAGTACAATGTTAAGAATGGAATTTTGAGCTTCAGTACCAATACTGTAAAAGGTGAATTTGACCTGGAATCAGGAAAACTTCAGCAGTATCATTTTAAAAATGAAGATACCGAAGTAATTTCCGAATTTCCAGAACCTTACTTCTGGAGGGCACCTACCGATAATGACTTCGGAAACAAAATGCCTGAGAAGCTAGGCGTATGGAAAAAAGCCACCAATGAAAACCCAACGGTGAAAAACGTAGAGGTTGGGGATAAAACTGCAGAAGGCCTCCCTGTAACAGTAGAATTTCAACTGGCTGAAGTTGATGTGCCTTATACGGT
Organism: Autumnicola aciditolerans; assembly: GCF_041679265.1. Classification (NCBI taxonomy): domain Bacteria; kingdom Pseudomonadati; phylum Bacteroidota; class Flavobacteriia; order Flavobacteriales; family Flavobacteriaceae; genus Autumnicola; species Autumnicola aciditolerans. The sequence goes on along the minus strand of NZ_JBGFSM010000024.1, from coordinate 6,190 downwards.
GGAGTATTTAATTAAACCTGGCGGAGATATACAGGTGACTTCCAAAATAGACATGACCGGGAAAGACCTGCCGGAGCTTCCCAGGTTTGGAATGCGCATGGTCTTGCCTGGGGATTACCAGAACCTCTTTTACTACGGCAGGGGGCCCTGGGAGAACTATCAGGACAGGAACACTTCTTCATTTGTGGGGAAATACGAGGACAAGGTAGAAAATCAATTTACCTGGACCTATATCCGCCCACAGGAATCAGGATATAAAACCGAAGTCCGCTGGCTGGCCCTAAGGGATAACCAGGGAAAAGGAATTAAAATAGAAGGACAACAACCCCTGGGGTTCAGTGCTCTCAATATTCCTACAGAACAGTTGGATCCGGGTAACTGGAAATCTCAGAAACACCCTACAGACTTGGAGCCACAAGACAAAGTCTTTTTACACCTTGATTTAAAGCAGCGTGGTTTAGGAGGAGATAACAGCTGGGGTGCCCTGCCCCACGAGCAATACCGTCTTCTTAATGACACCTACAGTTATAGCTATACTATTTCACTTGTAAAATAAACAAATGATCAACTTAAAAACAGTATTAATCATTGTATTAGCTGTTACAGGTTTTTCTTCCTTTGCCCAGGAAAATCTGATTATCAATATAGAAAACAGGGAGGGCATATCTCTTAATGGAACCTGGCATTATATTGTGGATCCTTATGAAACCGGCTTTTATAACTACCGATGGAAAGAACGTAATGAAGATGATCCGGAAGCATACTGGAATCGCCCTGTTGTAAGAAATAAATCGGACAGGAAGGAACATGGATATGCTGATCCTTATACTATTCAGGTGCCCGGCGACTGGAATTCCCAGGATGACATTTTTAAGTATTATGAAGGAACAGTCTGGTACCAGAGGGAATTTGATGCTCCCGGGATAGAAGAAAATGAAAATGTCTATCTCTATTTTGGAGGTGCCAATTATGAAGCACATGTTTACCTCAACGGCAAAAAGTTAGGAATGCACAAAGGTGGTTTTACTCCTTTTAATTTTGCGATTCCGAAGGGACTTCTAAAAGAGAATGACAATTTTCTTGTAGTAAAGGTGGATAACAAAAGACATCCGGAAGAAATTCCCACTGTGAATACAGATTGGTGGAATTACGGAGGAATTACAAGGGATGTTAAATTGCTTATTCTTCCCTCTACTTTCATTCAGCAGTATGCCCTTCAGCTGGATCCGGGACAGGACATATTAGCTGCAAAAAAGAAGAACAAATTTAATATTGAGGGCAATATAAAATTAAATGAGACGGAAATTTCTTCAGAATTGACTGTAGAAATTCCTGAACTGAAAGTCAGGCAGAAGTTTCCTGTTGAAGGAAATAGTGCGAATTTCAATTTTTCAGCAAAAAAACTTCAATTATGGTCTCCAAAAAATCCAAGGCTTTATGAGGTTGTATTTACCCTGAATGGAGAAAAACTAAAAGACAAGATTGGATTTAGAAAAATTGAAGCTTCAGGAAAGGATATCCTCTTGAACGGTGAGAAGATTTTTCTGCGGGGAATCAGTATTCATGAAGAAATTCCGCAGGATGTGAGAAGGGCCTACAGTAAAGCCGATGCTGCACAATTGTTTGAATGGGCTAAAGATTTAAATGCAAACATGGTAAGGCTTGCTCATTATCCTCATAATGAACACATGACGAGAATGGCCGATTCCATTGGTATGCTGGTTTGGTCTGAAATCCCTGTTTACTGGACAATAGATTTTAAAAACCCTGAAGTTTATAAAAAGGCAGAAAAGCAACTTAAAGAAATGATCATAAGAGACCGCAATAAAGCCTCTGTCATCATTTGGTCTGTAGGGAATGAAACTCCTGTAAGTGAAGTTCGCACAAGCTTCATGAAGAACCTAATAGAAACAACTAAATCCATGGACAGTACACGCTTAGTATCAGCTGCCCTGGAAGTTGGTTACAACCGGGACAAAAATTATGTAGATGATCCTTTGGGAAGGTATACAGATATCGTCTCTGTTAACGAGTATTTAGGCTGGTATGGAGATTTACCTCATGCAAAAGAAAACTCTAATTGGGCAGTGGCCTATAATAAACCACTCTTCTTCAGTGAAACCGGGGCTGGTGCAAAAGGAGGATACCATGGGGAGAAAGAACAGCGCTGGACGGAAGAATTCCAGGAATGGTATTTTGAAGAAACAATAGAAATGATGAAAAGAATGCCGGAAAATTATACTGGGATGTCACCATGGATTTTAGCAGATTTTCGGTCCCCCAGAAGAAATCATCCCGAATATCAGGAAGGCTGGAACAGAAAGGGGCTCATTGATAATGAAGGAAACAAGAAAAAAGCTTTTTATGTGCTACAGGAGTATTATAAGAAGATGGCAGAAAAATATAAATAGACCTTGGGAACAAGATTTCGACCTTCATCATTCAATAGTAAAGGTTGCAATTATTAAGTGTGGAAACTTACATGTTCCTGAAAAGCCCTGCAATTATGCAGGGCTTTATTCAAACAACTACAATCTAAACTCGTTGATAAAAATGAAAAAATTTTTAAGTATCATTAGTTTGAGCCTGACAATTTTAGGCTGTAAAACCGGTTCTAAAACATCAGATGCTGATATAGCAACTAAATATCAAGGATATGAATTGATATGGAACGAAGAATTTGAGACAGCAGGAAAACCGAATCCTGTGTTCTGGAACTATGAACATGGTTTTACACGCAATGAAGAATTGCAATGGTACCAGAAAGATAATGCAAATATCATGAAAGGCTTTCTAACCATAGAGGGTCGAAGAGAAAGAGTGAAGAACAATAATTATGAGGCAGGAAGTAATAACTGGAAAAAGCATCGTGAATTTGCTGAGTATACCTCTTCCAGTATTAACACCCGTGGCAAAAAAGAGTTTCAGTATGGTATTCTGGAAGTCCGCGCAAAAATAGACACCGCTAAAGGAAACTGGCCTGCCATTTGGACCCTTGGAATAACAAAGCCATGGCCTTCGAACGGCGAAATAGATATCATGGAATACTACATGGTGAATAAGGAACCTCACATTCTTGCCAATGTTGCCTGGAAAGGCTCAGAGGAATATGTAAAATGGGACAGTGAAAAAATTCCGTTCCAGCATTTCCTTGATAAATACCCGGAGTGGCCGGAAAAGTTCCATATCTGGAAAATGGATTGGACTAAAGATTACATCCGCCTTTATCTTGATGATGAACTTTTGAATGAAATTGAACTCAGTAAAACCAATAATCCAGATGGTTTTAATCCTTTTCATCAACCCCATTATATTTTACTAAACCTCGCTTTGGGTTCTAACGGAGGGGATCCATCCGAAACGGCGTTTCCCCAGGAATACATAGTAGATTATGTAAGGGTGTATCAGAAAAAGAAGTAAGTGTTATAAACAGGAAAAATAATTAGTTAGTAATGAATAAGATTAGAATTCTAAGTATATTAATATTAATCATTTTCAGCAGTTCCAATATAAACTGCCAAAATAGAGCTCATAGATATTCAGCTTTTCATCCCGGTAAAATCTGGAAAGACAGTGATGGAAACCATATAAATGCTCACGGAGGGGGTATTTATTATGAAGACGGCACGTATTACTGGTACGGCGAACATAAAGGAGATGATAGTAAGGCCCACGTAGGAATCAATGTATATTCTTCTAAGGACCTTTACAATTGGAAAAAAGAAGGCATAGCCCTGGCCGTGGAAAAAGATCCTAATTCTGAAATTACTGCCGGAAGCGTTATGGAGCGTCCAAAGGTGATATATAACAAAAAAACCGGAAAATACGTGCTTTGGTTTCACCTTGAACTAAAGGGAAAGGGATATAGTGCGGCGAGAACGGGGGTGGCGATAAGTGATACTCCAACAGGGCCATTTAAATATTTAAAATCATACCGACCTAATGCCAGGAAATGGCCAAAAAACTTCAAAGAATCTTCGAAACGGGAGTTTAAAAAAGGAGAGATTGGTGAATGGTGGACGGACCAATGGAAAAAGAATTTATTGGAAGGATCTTTTGTGCGCCGCGATTTCGAAGAAGGGCAAATGTCCAGAGATATGACCGTTTATGTAGATAAAGATGGTACCGCCTATCATATCCACTCTTCAGAAGAAAATCAAACTTTACATATTTCTGAACTTACCGATGATTATTTAAACTTTACTGGAAACTGGGTACGGGTTCAGGCCGGCGGACAAAACGAGGCACCTGCAATCTTTGAGAAAGATGGAAAATATTATATGGTAACTTCCGGACTTACAGGATGGGATCCAAATGCCGCAAGATCGTTTGTAGCAGATTCAATTATGGGTAAATGGTCGGCTTTAGGTAATCCTGCAGAAGGAAAAGATGCTGATAAAACTTTTCATTCACAAAGTACATTCATTCTTCCCGTTGAGGGTAAAGATGATGCTTTTATTTTTATGGCTGACCGATGGAAACCCAATAATCATATAGATGGCAGGTATATTTGGCTTCCCATAGAATGGGAAAACGGAAAACCGATTATCAAATGGAAGGATGAGTGGGATTTATCGTTTTTTGATGAAAATTGATCTAAAGAATATTTCATAAAAGTTGTTTCAACCTTTTATCCGTTTATGCTTCTTTCTGACAAGAAAAAAACAACTAGCCAAAACCCCATGTCTATTGAGTAGTCGTTATGAAAAGCATAAATCAAAAATATTTTCGTCGAGCACTATTAACTTATTGAAATATTTAATTGTATTGAAATGCGAAATATCACTTTCACTTTTAAAGCTTTTGGGATTTTAAGCCTGGGGTTAATTTTATTTTCCTGTGCTTCTTTGAAAACTGAAAAAGTCTATACAAATTATTTATTTGCTTATTTCACCGGAAATGGACAGGGTGAGGAAGCGGTGCGATATGCTCTTAGTTCAGATGGTTATAATTATTATGCACTTAATGATAATAATCCTATAATTAATTCCGATGTGATTAGTAAAACTGGCGGTGTTAGGGATCCACATATTCTTAGGACAAAGAATGGTAGTTTTTATATGGTTCTGACGGATCTGCTCTCTAAGAATGGTTGGACGAATACTGCTATGATCATGTTAAAATCTGATGATCTGGTAAACTGGACTTCTACCGTAATTGATATTCCTCAGATTTATCAGGATGAATATTCCGAAGTTATGAGGGTTTGGGCTCCCCAGACAATCTATGATGAAAAAGCAGGAAAATACATGATCTATTTCTCCATGTTGCAGCCTGAAAGCTATGACAAGATCTATTATGCCTATGCCAATGAGGATTTTACGGGATTTGAAGCAGCTCCAGACCAGCTTTTTTTCAATCCAGCCAAAACCGCAAGCATAGATGGTGATATTGTCAAAAAAAATGGAAAATTCTATTTATTCTACAAAACTGAAGGTGAAAAAGACAAAGGAATTAAAGTTGCGATCTCCAATAATCTTACCAGCGGTTACGAGCCGCTTGCGGGAAATGTCGATCAAACCGATAAAGCCGTGGAGGGTTCAGGCGTTTTTAAACTGATAGATTCTGATAAATACATTTTGATGTATGATGTTTATATGAATGGGAAATATCAATTTACTGAAAGTAAAGATCTCAAGAATTTTAAAGTTATTGATGAGGATATTTCCATGAATTTTCATCCCCGTCATGGTACCGTGATTCCTATTACAGCAGAAGAAACAAAAAGACTTATTGCAAATTTTCCATCCGGTAATGTTCCGGGAATAAATTAAAAGAAAATTAAGTAGGCTGATGTTTTTTTAAAGTTTTTACTCAATTACACATGAATGATCAGTTGTCGGTCTGGATAAGGAAGAAATCTCTCGGTGAGTGATATTGTATTAAAAGACACCTTTTTTTGAACTGCACTACTGCAGAGAAGAGGATAGCGGGAATGTAAGAACTTTGAGTAATTATTAGGAGATAAGAAATTAATATATTTAAAGGACATATTAGCTAGGATAGAAACCTTTTAATAATAAATCTACGGTTCAATTAAAGAGATTATCTTTTCGTAATGTAATGTTTGCGAAATGTGCTAATATATAATAGCAGAAAAGTGATTTATAGTCTGGGACTATCTCAAAAACTGTGTAAGTAGAAAATATCGGGGTTTGCAAACCCCGATATTTTTTTAATCTTGCCTGTA
>NZ_JBGFSM010000023.1:0-23478 GCF_041679265.1 Autumnicola aciditolerans | reverse complement strand
CAGATGAAGCTTCAAAACCACCAGGCCATTGGCTTTGTCCACCGTGACAAAGCACATACCCATATTCATATCTATGCTAACAGGATCAGTCTTACCGGGGAAGTCTATAAAGACAGCTTTATTGGAAAGCGAAGCCAGTTGGCGGCAGATCAAGTAGCAAAAGACTTAGGACTACAACGGGTTCAGGAAGTACAAAACCAAAGGCTCATGGAATTAAAAGGAATCCGGCAGGAGATCAAAAACATCAATGATAAAGTTCTGGGAACAAGGCCAAAATCCCTGGATGAGTATATCCATAAGATGAAGGAGCACAGGGTAAATGTTATTCCCACGATCAATAAATCCAACCAGCTTCAGGGCTTTCGGATGGAGTATAAAGGAATCAATCTTAAAGCAAGCGAAGTAGACCGCAACATGAGCGGGAACAGGCTTATCGCGCAAGTCTCACAAAACAGGAATTTCACCCTATTAAAAGAAGCACCGCAAAGCCTTCAGCTCCTAAACAAAACAGTACAACTGAGTTCAAATTTAACCACTAAAATAGCCAAGGATATTGTCAAAGGAGCTATAAAAGTAGTAAGAGATACCGGAATAGGCATGGGATATTAAAATTTTAAGCGATGAAAAAACTAGATGAAATCATGGAATTGATGGCCGATGAAATGGCTGATTTTAAAAAAGCTGTCCTGCAGCTTCAATTGCTTTGCGGGCAATTATTTGAGCTAAGCATTCCTATCAGCACGGAAGCTTTGGAAAACAACCTGGCTGCATTTCTGAAAAAACAGGAAGCGCAAAGCCAGGAAAGGGATGAAATCCTGAGAAGCATTGATAAGAAACTATACAATGCCCGGCTTATTCCTGATTACCTGCTTGTCGTTTTAACAATATTCGGAATATCTGCCCTGGGATTGATTGGATACTTTAGTTATTCCGCCAATGCACAACAGGAAGAAAGCTTTAAAGTTTACCGTATGATCAAGGAATCAGAAAATCAGCTGCAACAGGATTTTTTTGCGGCATATCCTGAAATCAAAGAAGAATATTGCCAGTGGCTGGAAGATCAAAAATAGCATTTGTCATGACAAAAGCTACTGTTGCAAATCCACTACTTTTTATAGTAAATCCTCTTGGAACCCCTGAAAAGAGGCAAAAATTTACAGTAAAAATATAAGAAGAATGCGCCCTATGCTGTTTTTATTTCACGCTTAACTTCCCGTACGCTATAAAAACAGCACAGGAACCATGCGCAGGTAAGTTATGGTAGATTTGGGGGCTATATTCCATTTTAAAATAATTTTATTGTATACTTTCATATATCCTTGCATCGGTGAAATATCTACTTTCCATATTCGCAATTAGCATTATTTTTCAACCAGCATTTCCGGTGGTGGAATACTTTTTTTAATTATGAATATATTTAAAAGGAACTTTGCGAAAATAAGGATCAACCGCAACTGGACTGTAACGGGAAAACCCTGCATCGAGAGAAAATATTGATAAAGTAGATCCATTGGTCCTCACCAGGAGCGCAGAAGTAGGTTTACGTACCACCGCTGTTAACAGATTGCATTCCACTCTTTCCTTCTGGTATTTAGGGTTGGATTCGGAACTTGTTTTTGTGGGTGACGCATTAGGTACCGAGGCTAATGACTCCAGCAGGTATTTAAGTATCGAGTGAGTTAATTATGATCGCCCTACTGATTTTCTTAGCCTTGACCTGGACTTTGTATTTAATACTTAATTCCAGGTTTACAAACGTTCCTGAAAATTATTTTGAATTTCCGGACGGCCTACCAGTGGAATAGTTTCAATTTTGCTTTAGATATATTAAATGTTCTCGATGCAGAAGATCCGGATATCAGCTACTATTATACTTCAAAGTTGAGGGAAGAATCCCAGCCAGTAAAAGATATTCATTTTCACCCTGTTTTACCGGTAACAGCAAGATTATCAGTATCCTTTAAATTTTAAATGTATTCTGAGATATTTTTTACTATTCGGCCGGTAAAGTTTAGAGTATTTCAGCACTGTCTTTGGGTATTCTCTATAATCTTACTTCGTGTCATCCATTTGAGAGGCTATAAATGGTATTTTGGGCGCAAGAAAATATCCAGTTAGGCTTGCAAACAAAATTGGGATAAAATAATCAAAACCTGTAAGGGTCGCCAATAAAATAGTAGTACTCATAGGAGTTCTGGTGACGCAGGCATTAATTGCAGCCATACAGGAAATTATAGTGAGGGAGAGATTAGTGTCTGGAAAAACATGGTGTATAATCAATCCCAAACTTGCCCCTACGAAAAACAATGGTATAATGAACCCTCCACGCCAACCTGAGGTCACGGTAACAGCGATTGCTATAATTTTAAAAAATAATATTCCTATAAGGAGCTTGAGCGGTAAATTATTCAAGAGCAATTCATTTATTTCATGATGCCCGAAATAACGAGTGAGGGGATAATAAAACGCAATAATCCCTAAAATTAATCCTCCTAAGAGTGTATCGATATACACAGGAAGTTTTAGTTTCTGGAAAATCGTCCTGAGCAATTTGGTGCAAAAAATAAAGATCCAAGCGATAAAAGTTCCCGCACCGGCAAAGAGTATAGCATAAGCAAAGTCAAATTTGTCCTGCATTTCGTAAGCAGGAAGATCCCAAATTGGACCAAGTCCAAGATGAATGATAAGAGCAAAAATTATATAGCTAAAACAACTAGCCACAAAAGCGGGGATGATTGCTTTATAATATTCAACTGCATGTTTATGGTGCAGGATTTCCAATGAAAATAAACTTCCTCCTAATGGAGCTCCAAACAATGCAGTAAACCCTGAAGCCATTCCAGCTATACTCAAAGATCGAAGGGCTTCCCCTTTTAATCGTAATAGCTTTCCAAGCCATGTTCCTGTTGAACCTGTTACCTGTACTAATGGGGCTTCGGGTCCAAGACTCCCTCCCGAGGCAACACAAAGTAAAGATGACAATACCATAGAGGGATTATTTTTTGGATCCAATCTTCCTTTGTTAAACCTGATATTATTGACTATTAGATGTATTTCCCCCGGATCTCCTATGAAATGAATAATAAAACCCGCAAGCAGACCTGAAATTGCCATGATGGGGATTACCTGCCAGCCCTCAAAAAATGACAAAAAATGGGTTAAATTTTCTAAGACAATCCAATAGGCACCAGAGATAATCCCACCCATAATTCCAAGGATTGCCCATAAAAGAAATATTCTACTAAAAAGGAAAGGATTAAATTTTAGGGGCTGATCTAAAATGTTTAAATAGGTAATTAATTTCCTCTTAGTATTTGTTTTCAACAGGACTGTTTTTGATATTGCTCAAATTTACAAATCATTTAAGATTAGTTATATTTTTAAAACCTCTACTTCTAAATAATTTCTCTGAAAGATGATTTAAAAGGTATTCAGCAGGTATAAAAAAGCCCGAATTTTTTTCGGGCTTAAAATCTAAATTATCGATATATCTATTAATCTTCCCATTCCTTTATTACAGAGCCTGATTCATCAAAGATTACGGTCTTCTCGTTAGTCCAACCTTTTTCAAGTTCAATTTCGAAGGTTTTCTTATTTCCTTCTTCAGTCATTTCTATAGAATCTATTTTATAACCGGAGTATTTATTGTTAATCGTGCCTGAAATGGAAGCAGGTAATTCATCTTCTCCGATTTCTTTTTCCAACTTAACCATGTTCCCGTTCCTGGAATACCATACTTGATGTTCTCTGCGGTTCTTATCAAACTCCACCTTGTAATTCTCACCTTCCATCTCCCATTCAACATCTTTCACGTTGGAATATTCTTTTTCAAATTTAGACATTAATTTTGAAGGAATTTCGTTCTTCGTTAAGTCCTGAGCATTTACTGCTGTGGTTGCAAACAGTGCAAGGACAGCTACTTTTAGAATCTTCATATCTTTTGTTTTTTAAATTTGATACAAATAAAGATGCTAAAACTGGAAGAAATTGGGAATCCATAATATTATGATATTACCAAATCTTTCCAGATTTCGGTTGTATTTTTAGAGGTAAAGCTTCGGAACATGAAAATACTTATTATAGAGGATGAACAGGAAATGCTGGAGAATATGCAGAATTCTTTAGAAAAAGAAGAATTTGTTGTAGAAACCGCCAGCGATTACAAAGACGCGGTCTCGAAAATAGGGGTTTACGAATATGATTGTATCCTGCTGGATATTTCCCTGCCCGATGGGGATGGGCTTCAGATTTTGGAAGAACTCAAAATAAAAGGAATTTCAGATAGTGTTATAATTGTATCGGCCAAAGATTCCTTGGATGATAAAATTAAAGGACTGGATCTTGGTGCCGATGATTACTTGCCAAAGCCTTTTCATATGGCAGAGCTTCACGCCAGGATCAATGCGGTTTTAAGGAGGAGAAAATTTGAAGGTTCTAATTCGCTGGAAATTGCGAATGTTTCTATTGATATGGATAAACATGTAGCCCATATTAATAAAACCGAAGTTATTTTAAACAGAAAGGAATTTGATATCCTGTTGTACCTGGCAATTAACAAATATAGATTGGTCAACAAATCTGCCCTGGCCGAACATGTTTGGGGGGATTATATTGACCAGAGTGACAATTTCGAATTTATTTATTCGCAAATAAAAAACTTACGGAAGAAATTGAATGAACATCAGGCTGAAATTGAAATCAAAGCTGTCTATGGCATAGGCTACAAATTGATGCTTCGATGAAATTACTGAATTATACTACCAGATATTTCGCTATTATCCTTTTTGTCCTTCTATCTATTTGGGCGGTAATCTTCTATTTTGAAATGTTAGATGAAATTTACGATAGTATGGATGACGGCCTGGAGAACCAAAAAATATTAGTGATTCGCCGTGCCAGGGAGGATGCTTCTGTCCTGGAAAAAAAAGAGTTTGGTGAAGGCTACTACACCATTAGAAAGGTTGAACCTGAAAACATCCATAATATCACTGATAATTATCGTGATACCCTTATGTATATGCATAATGAAGAAGATTATGAGCCGGTTCGTCTGTTGGAAAGCGTATTTCAACAAAATGGGGAGTACTATAAATTAAAAGTAATTACTTCTATGGTAGAGGAAGATGACCTTATTGAAGACCTGCTGTATTCCCTAATATGGCTTTATTTAGGTTTGGTTTTTTCTATCATTTTTCTCAACAATATTGTACTTAAAAAAATATGGAACCCTTTTTATAAACTTATAGAGGAGCTTAAAAATTTTCATATAGAAAAAGATGAAAATATACAGGTTCAGGATACTCCTATTGAAGAATTTAATTTACTGAATAAACAGATTCAACAGCTATTGCAAAAATCCAAGGATAGTTATATTGGGCAGAAACAATTTATTGAAAATGCTTCTCATGAGTTGCAGACTCCTCTGGCGATTTGCATCAATAAACTGGAATTATACGTTGAAAACAATGAGCTAAATGAGGAGGAGTTAAAACAAATTGCACCGGTACTGAATAATTTAGAGCGGCTGACCCGTTTCAATAAATCGCTGTTGTTGCTAAGCAAAATTGAAAACCAACAGTTTATTTCCGAAGAAACGATTTCAGTGAATATTATTATCCATCAGCTTATTGAAGATTTTTCAGATTTTGCAAAACATAAAGACATGGAATTCAGCATAGATTCCAAGGACGCTATAGAATTTAAAATGAACCGTGACCTCGCGATCATCCTGTTCACCAATCTTCTTAAAAATGCCATTATTCATGGAAAAGCAGGAAGTAATATTCATATTGAATTAGGTGCGGGGGAAGTAAAAATTTCCAATTTTTCTGAAAATGAAAGACTGAAGAAAAAGAACTTATTTTCCCGGCTCTATAAAATAAGCAACAGTAACTCTAATGGCCTGGGTCTAGCCATTACAAAGGCCATAGCCGATGAATACGACCTGGATCTCAAGTATTCTTTTGAGCAGAGGCATATATTCATCGTAGGATTTCCCAATAAATAATTTTTTCGAAAAAACGTTTCAGTGGTTTGAAATTCCAAATTCTTTCCAGTTTTAGATGACATCTTTGTTACATAATAAAACTAAAAGATAGAACTATGAAACGACTTTTTTTACTTACAATGATTTTGGCAGGTATGTTCATATCCTGCGATACCGATGACAGCCCGAATGTGGAAACACCTTCGGTAGTACTCAATACCTTCCAAAGAGAATTTCCCGAAGCGAAAGATATAGACTGGGAAAAATATAAGGAAAATTATAAAGTGGAGTTCGAAATAGAGAATATTGACCATACGGCTATTATTGCCAATGATGGAAGTTTAATTAAATATAAATATGAAATTTTGGCTTCTGAGCTTCCGGAACCAGTAAATCAAACTATAAACACCACTTACGATCGAAATAAAATAGACGACACGGAGATTCTAAAAATTGGTGAAGACACTTATTACCAGGTAGAGTTTGATAACAATTTCATGGACGATAAGATTATCTTCAATCCTACCGGAGAGGTGAATGCAGACGTGGAATATCTGAATTAGAAAAAATTCAGGCGCACCAGAATTTTAGCTTGGCGCCTGATATTTAAAATAGGAGAGTGCGGATTTTGGAAGGTTTTACTAATCGATGACTAAAATTATGAACAAAACAGCAATATGGATTATAATAGGGGTAATGGTATTATCCGGATTTTTAATTTTTTCATTCGACCGTAAAGGAATATTTTCAGAAAAAAAAGAATACTCTTATAAAGTTCAATTAAAATGGGAGCTTCCAGATATTTTGGCTGAAGTTTCCGGTATAGAATGGCTGGAAAATAATAGAATTGCCTGCATACAGGATGAAGATGGCATTCTTTTTATTTATAATCTCTCAACTTCTAAAATTGATAAAGAAATTAAATTTGCAGGCCCCGGGGATTATGAAGGTATAACCATCAATGGAGAAACCGCTTACGTGGTTCGTAGTGATGGGAATCTCTTTGAAGTACAGAACTTCAAGAATACCAATCCTGAAACCTTTAAAATCAAAACTTTTTTAACCGAAGAGCAGAATGTGGAAGGTCTTTGCCTGGATAAATCAAAAAACAGGCTTTTGCTTGCTATTAAAGATAAAGAAAAGGATCAGGATAACTATAAAGGCATTTATGCTTTTGACCTAAAGAAGAATGTATTGGCGAATACTCCTGTTTTTAAACTGGATATGAATGATAAGCTATTGGAAAATTCAGAAAAGAAAATGAGCAAAAAATTGCGTCCATCTGAAATTGAAATACATCCTAAAACCGGTGAAATCTATCTTTTGGATGCCAAAAATCACCAATTAATTATTATGGATAACCATGGGAATTTCCAAAAAAAATATGCTTTAAATAAAGACGAATTTAATCAACCTGAAGGACTCACTTTTAAACCAGATGGCAGCCTCTACATTTCAAATGAAGCCGGAAGCGATCCTGCTAATATCCTGGAGGTAGAATTGATAAAATAAATAGTATGAATACTACTTCACTGGAAAATGCTTCAGTAAAAAAGAGCAAAGTACCCTTATATATTTCCATTGCTATTGTTGTAACCCTGGTGGGCTCCTATTTTTTTATCCCGGGGGTACAACAATTTCTGGACGAAAGTTGGAATGTACTTACCAGTAATGATAATCAAAGAATAGAAAGTTGGGTAGATGGTTTTGGCTGGTTTGGTCCAATGTTGCTTGTTTTGTGTATGGTGGCACAAATGTTCCTGCTGGTAATCCCTTCTATAGCCCTTATGGTAGTATCTATACTAGCATATGGCCCGGTATGGGGAAGCCTTATTATCTTAGCATCCATATTTACCGCTTCCTCCATTGGATACTGGATAGGACGTTATTTTGGTCCTGTTATCGTGGAAAAATTGATAGGACATAAGACTGAAAAAAAGATTGCCGATTTTCTTGAAGATTATGGATTTTGGGCTGTAATCGTAACTCGGCTTAATCCATTTTTATCAAATGATGCAATAAGTTTCGTAGGTGGAATCTTAAAAATGGGCTATTGGAAGTTTATTGGTGCTACATTATTAGGAATAACACCGCTTACCATTTTTATTGCGATTATAGGAAAAAGCACCAATGGATTAAAAAATGGATTATTATGGGGTTCTCTGGTAAGCCTAATAATATTTGGAGCTTATGTTTATTGGGATAAGAAAAAGCGAGAAGATTAACTAAAGACTATATTTTCTTATGCTTACTTTCTGAAACTTTCTTCTCCTTCATTACAATAGTCCTGTATGGGAACGGAATTTCTATCCCCTCTTTATCAAATCGTTTTTTGATGCTTTCCAATACGGCAATTTTGAGTTCAAAGCAGTCATTAAAATTTTTTCCCCAAGCCCAGGCACGTACTGTAATTGAAAAATCATTGATTGCTATGACGGCAGTTTTAACGATTGGATGGTCATTTTTTTTATCTAGTGTAGACCTATTATCAAAAATAAGTGGATGATTTTCACATTCTTCACGCATTATTTTTTTAGCTAAATCAATATCACTATCATAGGAAATTCCAATTTCTATACGCTCACAACACTTAAGCTCACCCAAATCATAATTGATTAGTTTTTCTTTGTTAATTATGGAATTAGGTATAACGATCATCTTGTTTTCAAAGTTGCGAATTACGGTATGGCGTAAAGTGATATCTGTTACGGTACCTACCATCGTATCTGTAACCTTTATAAGATCGCCCACTCTGAATGGCTTAAAGGAAATTATAAAAACGCCTCCAACCAGATTGGCCAAAGCCTCCTGAGATGCTACACCAATCACAATTGCAACCACACCGGCACCACCAAGAGCTGTTTGGGCAACTCCGCGAAGTGACGGGAAAGCCATTAACCCAAACAGTATTCCCGCAAAATAAATGGCAAATACAGCTACATATCTTAAAAATTTATAGCTTGTAGGATCATATCTGTTTTGAATTTTTCTAATAATACTTCTTTTGAACCACAAATTGGTGGATGCTGCAGCCACAATAGTGAAGACTGCTAAAAAACCCAGGTATAAAACTAGCTTGAAATTTGCTATTATAATTGCATCTTTATCCCTTCCGACAAAAATAAAACTTAAGGCTATCAGCATTAATACGATCCATAAAGTATTGAAAATACGTCTGATTATGTTTACAGGTGTAACCTTTTCTCCAGGAAACTTTTCCTGTTCCTTTTTCAACAACCATTTGTGCAAAGCATTCGTTAAAATGTGCAAGACTAAGGCAATACTTATCACTATTGCTCCATAAATTATATGCAACTTATAAGTTTCAAGAAATTCCGTCATTATTTTCAATTCTTAGTTACAGTGCAAGTAATATTTTATTACACAGTAATTTTAACGCTAAAGGTGTTCATAATATTAAAGGAAACCGGAGCCAAAAATTTTATTTCATTATTGAAGTCAATTGAATCAATGTCTTTCTGAAATAACTATGTCCTTTTCTTTAGGTATATAGTAATCACTTTACCATCTTCCACGTTAGTACCTCCTTTGCAGTCTTTTCAGCCGCCCCAGATTATAATCTGAAACTACTACTTTGGCCAATTAGCAGCAAGTATTTGCACTTGGTATATGCACCATCGTCTACAATTACAGTTTTTTCTTCGAATAATGTTGATATAAACATAATAGCTGAAATTTTAAATGTTAAAAGACCATATGAAAGAGAAAGAACTGTCAAACTTGCTAGTGGAAGTGGATTTTAAAATTACTCAAAATAAACTGCTTCAAAGACAGCCAAAGCCGTTCTCTTGCCAACATTTAAACTAAAAATATCTCCATCTAGAGTATAATTATCTGCCAATTGCAATACATTAAGGAATTCCGATTCATTTATATTTACATCAGGACAGGCTTTCATGGTAGCAGCGATTTGTGAGAAATGTATATGGGTTCCTTTTGCCAGACTATAATTGCCTGAAAAAGAATTGCAGCCAGCAAATCCGGTAACTTGATTATTATCGTTTTTCAGGATAAAATAGGCTTCTTTTTCTTGGTTTTCGTCCATTTTTACAGCTTGTCCATCCAGTTTTATAAGCTTCCAGTATTTTCCGGTTATTTGCGGGATTTCTTTTTTAAAAATGGCCAATGTGCCGCGCCTGCCGGCCTTGAGCATTAAAGTATCCCCAGTAATGGAATAATCATTGGCACTTTCAAAAGCATTCAAAACCTCTCGTTCATCAATCTCCATGTCTGGACAGGCCACCCTGGTACTTGCAATTTGTGAAAATTGTATATGATTCCCTGCTGCCAGTGTGAAACCACCCATAAAAGTATTGCAGCCGGCAAAGCCATTTACTTTATTCTCTTCAGGATCCAGGGTGAAATAAACAGGAGCTTTATTAATAGGTATATCTTGTTCTGCTAGTTTAACTAAGATCCATTTGTGTTTTGTAATCATTTCTTTGTCCGGATCATTGTTATGTATTTCATTTGGTGTTTTTGTAGTATTACAACCTGCCGCTGAAATTATTAGTAGTGCGAGACTAATTATTTTACCTTTCATCTTTTTAATTTTTTATAAATTTTAGTGGTGGTAAACTTTTTCACTTCGAAAAGCTTTTTTTCTGAAAAATTAAATGAATTATAATGATTGACATAGATAATATTAGGCCAAGTACAGAAACCCCCATCCAACCAAAGGCTTCCCAGGTGTTCGCTCCCAAACTAGTTCCCACTGCACCTCCAATAAAAAAACTAACCATATAAATAGTATTCACCCGATTGCGGGCTTCAGGATTTTTAGAGAAAATGATATTTTGATTGGTAATATGTAAAGCCTGTAATCCTAAATCGATTAAAATAACTCCTATAATTAAGCCTATCATAGAATTTGATGAAAACAAAAAAATCACCCAGGATATGACTAGCAAAATTGCAGAGAATAGAAGGATCATGTTTTTATTTATTCTGTCATTTATTTTTCCAACTATTGTAGCTGCCATGGCTCCTACGACCCCTAACAATCCAAAGGCTCCGGTAACACCGCTACCATAACCAAAGGAATCTTCCATTAGAAATACCAGCGTAGTCCAGAATGCACTCAATCCGGCAAAAGCCAGTGCACCTCGAAATGCAGCGAGGCGCAAGGAGGCTTCTGTTTTGAAATAGAACCAAAGCGATTTCATTAAACTATTATAGCTACCATTATAGTTAGGATTTATACCGGGCAGTTTTTTTTTCAGTAAAAAGAAAAGAGCAAACATTATAATGGTTGCTGCATAATACATCATTCGCCAGCCAAACTGTTCTCCTATTAGACCACTAATTACCCGGCTTCCTAGTATTCCAATTAATAAACCGCTCATTACTATTCCGATTGCCCGGCCTCTACCTTTATCATCGGATAGTTCTGCTGCCATGGGAACAAATAGTTGTGGAATTGCAGAATTAAAGCCTATGAAAAAACTACTAATAATTAGTAAAAGCAGGGAATTTGAGATTGCCGCGCCTATTATGGAAGGGATCATAACCAGGAAGTCTATTCTCAATATTTTTTTATTGGAAATTTTATCCCCCAATGGAATGATAATAAACAAACCAATAGCATATCCTAATTGTGTAGAAAGCGCCACATTACTTACGGCGGACTCAGTTGCCTGAAAGGTAACTGCTATTTGGTGAAGTAAGGGCTGGTTATAATAAAGATTTGCCACAACCAGTCCGGCTGCAGCACTCATGAGATATAAAACGGGATCCATAAGCTGTTGTTTCATTAAAAGTCTTTCTAATTAGCTGCCTCGATAGGTAGAATAGCCATAAGCGGAAAGGGTAATAGGTACGTGATAATGGTTTTTGTCATTAATTTCAAATACTACTTGTATATAAGGATAAAAACTATCTATATCATGACTTTTAAAGTAGGCTTCAGTATAAAAAGTAAAACGATAGATCCCAGTATTATTTTTTGACGCTGATAAAAAATCGTTTATACGACCATTGTTCATTGTTCTCTTTTCAGAAATAAGCTTCCAGGTTTCCGAAGTTTGGTCCATTGCTTCCAGCCTTACTTTTACATTGCCAGCGGGAACCCCTTCAGAGATATCCAAAATATGAGTAGAAAGTTGATAATCTTTTTCTTGTCCGAAAGTGAAACTGGTAAGAAACATGAGAAGCGTACTAAGAACTATTTTTTTCATTTGAATGGTTTTATCCTTAAGGTTTTATAATGACCTCAAAAATAGAAACTCTGGAAATGGTGGACATTGATCTATGTCAACGTTTTTATAGTCTCGATTTGACACGGCTTAGGGTGGAGGGAGAAATGCCTAAATAAGAAGCTGCCATTTTGTTAGAAATTCTTTGAAGAATTTCAGGTTGATTTTTTATGGTCCATTGTACTTTTTCCAATGCATTAAAACCCTGAAAGCCATAAATACGCTTTTGAGAGGTTATAAAACCAAGCTCCAGTATTTTCCGGTATAGCCTATCAAATTCTGGAAATTGATTAATAAGTTCGTAAAATTCAGCACGGCGACAAACCAGTAGTTCAGATTTCTCAATGCTTTGTAAATATTCACCTGCTGGCTTTTGATCAATAAAACTTGGCAAAGCGGTGCAAAACATATATTCGAATGCAAAAAACCTTGAAATTTCGATCCCTTCAGAATTTAAATTGAAAATGCGAAGTATTCCTTTATTTATAAAATAAAATTCCTGGCATACTTCTGAATGATTTACTAGAATTTCATTTCGGTGAGCCAGTTTAGGGTGAAAATGAGTAGAGATATACTCTACATCGAGAGGATTTATTTTTGTTTCTTTTTTAATGTAATTTTTTAATAGGTTAAACATCTAATTTTAGTCTTTAAATAGTTTTTTATTGGTTTAGCACTTGGTTAAAAGGCTTTTTCACTATTCCTTTTGCTCCTTTTTTCGTTCATTTTCTTTATTCACAAACTCTTTATGCTGTATATCCCCTTCGATGTGCCTGGGCCTGTTATAGATATTCTGGAAAACCTCCGCTTTCCCATAGAGCGTAATAAGATCACCTGGAAGTATCCTGGAATTACCCGAAGGCGAACCTAAATAATCCATACCCTGGCGGTCTATTCCCAGCACTGTAATTCCCTCCTTTCTTAATTGGAGTTCTATTAAAGACTTATTGGCTAACCAGCTATCGGCTTCAACTCTTTTTTCACTCACATGATAATTATCGTGCAAATGCAGCACTGCGGCGTAATCCTGTACATTGATTTCCGTATATTTCTGGAGCATCCTGTTAATTATTTTAGAAAGACCGCGATCTACCCAGTCACTTCTAATAGCCCACCATAAAAATCCCAGACCGGCTACCACAATAAGGAGTCCGTAAAGTTTGGAGGTCAAGGTATCCGGTAATATGAAAGTTAGAATTAATGAGGACATTGCCGTTACAATACCAGCATTTCCAATTAGCATTAAAGTATATACAATCTTTCTACGAACAGGGTGGTTCATTATTTTCTCTGATTCAGCAGTACTAAAGCCAGTGCCAGTGTATGCAGAACGTGCCTGGAAGCGAGCACTTTGAGTAGATAAACCGGTGTGGGCAAGGGCAATCGCTGCAATTCTAGTGATAAGTGCAGAGAGAATGATAATAAGAAATAAGGTAACGGCAGCGATCATAAGCTCTAAATTTTAGACATCCAAAATAGGAAATTCCGAAATGTAAAAAATAAAATGTTGTGACAACATTTAACCGATAAGCTTTAATATTTTTCTTTCTTCAGAAAAAATTGCCGTAATAGTTTCATTTAACCGCAATATCCAGAATAAACAATAAAGAACCCACTGAAATAAATATCCATAGTATTATTCCAAATACAAAAGGTCTGGCACCGGTTTGTTTAATATCTTTTATTGAAAGGCTAGTACCTACCAAAAAAAGGGTGACAACGAGTAAACGTTTTGAAATCCCGGTAATACTCTGTGTAAGTACTGCGGGCAAATTAAAAAATGTGTTCATTAATATAGCCACAATAAAGAACAGAATAAACCAAGGAATGCTGATTCTTCCCTCCTTATTTTTAAATATAAACATCGAAATAAAGGAAACCGGGATTATCCAGAGGGTCCTTGCCAGTTTTACAGTTGTGGCCACCCTAAGTGATTCTTCGCCATACTCCAAGGCTGCACCAACCACAGAGCTCGTATCGTGTATGGCTACGGCAGCCCAGAGTCCAAATTGGTGCTGTGTCATGTGGAAAAAATGTCCGATAGCAGGAAAGATGAATAGAGCAATGGAATTGAGAAAAAAAACTACACCCAGAGCAAGAGAAATTATTTTTGAATTTGCTTTTATAACTGGGGAAACTGCAGCAATAGCACTCCCTCCACAAATAGAAGTACCCGAGGAGATAAGATGTCCCAGTCTTTTTTCAATTTTGAGAATTTTGGCAAGAAAAAATCCTAATATCAAGGTTGCAGAGATAGTAAGTATTGTTAAGGTGAACCCTTCCTTCCCCGTGTTCAGCGTTTCCATCAGGTACATCCCAAGACCAAGTCCTACTACAGAAATTTTTAAAAGGTATTGAACAGTTTGACCGATAAATTTCTCAAAAGGTTTACCTAAAAACAACGTAAACAGAAATCCCAGAATTAAGGCCATCGGGCTACTGACAAATCCGCTAAGGCATAACAGGATTAAGAGAATACATAGGATATTTATAATTGTTGTTCTCATCGCATCTTTTATTTGGTACAAAGGACGCGGGAATCAGCAGTTTTTGTGCGAAACAATTAATGATAGGCCATTACTTCTGGTTATAATGCTTCAGGAAAAGATTTTGAAGTTTTTGATTAGTTTTAGATTGAAAGCCTTGCCGGGACATAAAATAGAACCAACGTTCTATGCAAAACCCATCTATTTCAATGATACGCAACTGATTTTGCAGTAACTGCTGGCCAATGGCATGAATAGATAAAAATGCGAAATGTCTGGAGTAAGTAAGGTAGGACTTTATACTTTCAGTACTTCCCAATACAGAAGTGATATTGAGAGAATTAATCCCCTTTTTTAGGAGTGCTTTTCTAATCACTTCCAGGGTCCCAGAACCAGGCTCGCGTTCCACGAAGGGCAGATGTTTTGTTTGTTCAATATCTATAGTATCTTTAACATCCTGGTTATTAGCATTGGTGACCAACACAAGTTCATCTTTTACAAATTTTTCATAGTGCAAACGGGTATCCTGGTTTTCACCTTCCACGATACCGAAATCAAGCTGACCGGCACATACAAGTTCCTGTATTTTTTTCGTATTTCCACAAATAAGATCCATCCTGAAATCGGGATATTCTTTTTTTAGTGCAGCGGTTATTTTTGGAACTATATACTGCCCTATTGTAGTACTTGTCCCAAGTTTTATTGAAGAAGGCAAGCCGTTAGAGGAAGTGCTAAAAGCATTGGACATTTCAGCATAAATTCGAATTAACTTTTCGGTGTATTGTAAAAACAGATGGCCTTCAGGTGTAAGTTCTATATGATTCCCTTTTCTTTCAAAAAAAGCCGAACCATATTCCTCTTCCAGGTTCCTGATGGTTTTAGATACCGCCGGTTGGGAGATAAATAGATTTTCCGCGGTTTTCGTGAAACTTTTTGTGAATGCTACCTCTTTAAACACTTTTAATTTGTGATCCATTTTACAAAAATAATGCTTCTATAACTAATAGTTTGTTAAGGGTTAAAATCTCTAATTCTAAAATAAAATGGCGATTTCCTGTCCTGAATACTCATTGAAATTTTAAAGAATAAAATTCGCGTGTATTAGAGCCATATCTTTAAAGTTTTTAAAAGCTCTTCAGAAGCAAAAATTAAAAGAACGATTGAAGCATAGAGAAAAAGGGTAATTTATTGACAGCAGTTTAAGAACATCTTTGGCGGTCCTAATATTTTATTTAAGTACTTCGAGTCTCCTGAACAAAACCTTTGAGAAGTCTTTTTATAGTTGCCTTCTGTAGAGGGTTGGTACATTGGGAAGCCCATGATGGCAATACTAATTGATTATGTTGGCAATATTGTATTAGCCATATCGCACAATCATATCCTGTGGGATTGTTATCACCCAAATCATAATCAAAACAAATGGCATCTGGCAAACCGTTTTGTTTAATCCAATTTTTAAATTCACCTAAGCTTTTCACCCAAATGACATCCACATTTCTACCTACTGGACTATAGGCAAGCCAGTCCATCCTGGGATCCATTGGATTAATATTATCATCCAGCCATATTAATTTTTTTAATTTTTGTTCTTTAGAATCAAATGAGGGTGCAACCATTATTGGCTGTTCACGTTTTTCCGGCTTCTTTAAGATATTGATAATCCAGAATGGAATTGAAATAAGTTTTTTCAGGATTGCTAATGACATAGCTTCTAATGTTCTTGCCCCCTTTTTACTTGCCGACTGAAATTTATTTATAGAATTCCTATTCTCTCAAACCTGCCGGTAATGTTAAAAATATCCCATCAGGTTTTCCACCTTCTATTCCGGAACAGGAAGTATTATAATTTTAAAAACGAATCGTAAGGCTACCGCAAAGCATCCTATACGAATAGCATTATTTACCAAAAAATTGACGATTTTCATCAAGAGTTTTTATCTTAAAATGAGATTATTTCTTGTCCTGGTTTCGGAGAATAACTTAATCGTCGTTGGGATTCTCCATTTTTTGAAACCGCAGGATCATAATTACTAAAAATAGCACAATGCTGGCAAAAAAAATGATGCTGAACTTATTATCTTCCCAGATAACTCGATAAAACTCGCTATGCAGGTATACAGATCTACAAACGACTATAACCAAAACCAAACCTAAGCTCTTTAATAGTTTATTTTCCATATCACTTATTTTAAAAACCAGATAGCCCGATACTTGTTGCTCTGAAAATTAATCTCTTTTCTAAAACCAAAAAGAAAGTCTTTCTCGAACTACCTGGATCAACTAACAAACAGCAATTTTATCTCTTAATTTTAGCCTCTTCGATACTATCTTTTAAAAGCATGAAAGCTGATTGCTTTATGTTTCTGATTTCCTGGAAATGCTCTTCCAGCTTATTTTTAAACAATATATGAGACTTCAAAAAAGCGTTATCACACTGTACATCATCACATTCCTTCACCTGGGGCAATTTGCACTGATATTGAATACAGGTTTCTAAATAAAGCTCATTAGACTCCTTAATTTTTTGAAATTTTTTGAGCAGGTAATTAATATCCTTATTAGATCCTGTTTCCCTTATAACGCCAGAACTTATTAAAAGCAGATAAAAATCAATTTCTTTTAAGTAAAATTCCAGTTCTTCTCTCCAAAGCCATGCATCACCTTCCATAGTCATTTTTTGTATTTCCTCTTCATTGTGATGTTCCTGAATGTTGCTTATCATAATATTGGGTTTTTAAAATATAATCTTCCTGCGCCACCTTAATTATATCTATAGAACTATCCCCCACGGGAAATCTCCAGTCAATAGCGTCTCCCTCAGCATATCCAAAAAGTGCGAGACCCATGGGGGCAAGTATGGAAATTTTGTTATTTCTTATATCACTTTTATCAGGAGTGACAATTTGATAAGTCTTTTCTACCGCAAAAGGGGTTTGAATGGTGACGATAGAATTCAATCTAATCACATCACCCGGCATTTCTTTTCCGATGATAATTCTAGCGGCTTTCAATTCTTCATTTAATTTATAAATAGAGGCCTTATAAGTAGTGTCTTTATAATACTTGGCCAGGGACATGAGCTGCTTTAAAAATTCATATTCTCTCTTTTCTACAATCAATGCTCCGTATTTCATAGTTATGTGTATTAATCAGGTATTAAGGAAAAATTCCTCTTTGTTTATATGCGGTTTCAATTCGCGAAATGGCAAGAATAAATGCTGCCGTTCTCCAATCCACACTGCGTCGCTTAACTTCAGAATGGATCTTATGGAAATTTTCAGTAATTTTTTTCTCAATCTTGCCCATTACTTCTTCCAATTGCCAGAGTTCACCATTACGATTCTGCAACCATTCGAAATAGCTTCCAATCACTCCTCCGGAATTACAGAAGATATCAGGTATAATAGTCACACCATTCTTCAGCAATGTTTCTTCTCCATCTTTGTCTGTTGGCCCGTTTGCACCTTCAGCCACTATTGAAGCTTTTATCTTAAAGGCATTTTCTGCAGTTATCTGGTTGCCTAAAGCCGCGGGAACTATGATATTGCAGTCCAGACCAAAGAAATCTTCTGCACTTATTTCCACTGCATTGGTAAATCCTTTAATTGAACCCTTTCTTGGTTCACAATGTTGTGCCAGGGCTTCGGGATCAATACCATTTTCATTAAATAGTGTGGCATGGGCATCCTGTACGGCAATTAGTTTCCCGCCATCCTTTGTAATAAAGTGGGACGTCCAGTATCCGACATTTCCAAAGCCCTGGACTATAAATGTTTTATCCTTTAAGTTTTCTCCTTTAGTTTCCAGCAGGAGTTTTATACTGAGGTAAACACCGAATCCCGTGGCACGATCCCTGCCTTCCAGACCTCCCGATCCTACGGGTTTCCCGGTAACTACATGCTGGTTATGAGAACGTTCAGAAGTAGATATGGTAGACATGTAAGTATCGGCTATCCATGCCATTGTTTGGGCATTGGTATTCACGTCTGGTGCCGGGATGTCGTGTTCCGGGCCGATATTTTCACCTAAGGCATATGTAAATCGTCTGGTAATTCGTTCTAATTCTGAATCGGAATACTTCCTGGGATCGATTTTTATCCCGCCTTTGGCCCCTCCATAAGGAAGTCCTGCAAGGGAGGTTTTCCAGGTCATCCACATGGCCAGGGCCTTTGCTGCATCCATGTCTACAGTATCATGATACCGCAATCCGCCCTTGTAAGGTCCTAAGGCGTTGTTGTGTTGTACCCTATAACCTGTGAAAACCTCTACTTCTCCATTATCCATTTTCACAGGAAAATGGACAACGATCTCATTGTTGGTAATTCCCAGGATTTTCCTAATATTTGGATTTAAATCAATGAGGTCCGCAGTTCTGTTGAACTGGTTCATCACCGTGGTGGACATTGATTGCTTATTTTCTTTTTTAGTATTTAGCATAATTTTTTATTGAAAATGTTCGCAAAATAATTTTCTGTTCTCCTTCCAGGTGCAGTATTTCCGGTGATCGCAATTAAAGCATAAGCCTTTTAGCATCTCCTGGGGAAGCCGTTGTTGATTAAAATGATTTGGACTTGCAGCTATTGCTTTTTCCTTCGTTAATTCCATTTGGCATAAGTTTATTTTTCTTACTAGCTAAAAGACAAAGCTTATGCCCAAAACAATAATTTTCATTACCAAGAACCTCAAATCCCTTTAGATCAATCAGTTATTGTTTTAAAAAAATAAATTTTCAATAAAGAGACCGGGGAGAAATACCCCGGTAGAGGAGAAATGCCCCGGTTTAAAAGAAGTTTATTTCAACTTATTTCTGAGGGTTTTGCGATCTATCTGTAAAATTTCGGCAGCCCTGGTTTTATTATGGTCTACGCTGGAGAGGATTTTGAGTATATGCTCCTTTTCAACCTCATGGAGCGGCTTTAAAAGTTTAGCTGTTGTAGGTAAAGTATACTTGAGATGCTCAGGAAGATGATGAATATCAATAACTTTTTCACTCATTATAATAACACGCTGTACCATATTTTCCATTTCGCGGACGTTGCCCGGCCAATCGTAACGTTGTAAAACCTCTTCTGCTTTTTGTGTTATGCTAATATTGGATTTGCCATATTCAGCGGCATATTTTTTCAAAAAGTTCTGAACTAAAAACGGGATATCCTCTTTATGCTCCCGTAAAGGTGGAGTATGTATATTTACTACATTTAACCTGTAATAAAGGTCTTCCCTAAAACTACCATTTTTAACCATTTGAAGCAGGTTATTATTGGTGGCAGCAATAATGCGGATTTCTATCTTTTGGGCTTTCTGTTCCCCTATCCGGCGTACTTCTTTTTCCTGAAGCACGCGTAATAACCTGGTTTGAACGGATGGTGAAGCAGTACCAATCTCATCCAAAAAAATAGTTCCCCCTGCAGCTGCCTGGAAAAATCCCTGGCGATTCTCAGTGGCTCCGGTAAAAGCTCCTTTTTTGTAACCAAATAATTCCGATTCCAGCAATTCCTCGGGAATAGCACCACAATTAACGGCTATAAAGGGATTCGCTGCAAAAGCACCTTTATAATGAATGGCCCGCGCCACCAATTCTTTACCGGTCCCGCTTTCGCCCTGGATAAGAACGGTTGCACGATTATTTTTTACCCGCTCTATAATGTCAATAAGCTGGCTGATTTTATTAGATCGACCTATGATGCCGCCATATACCATTGATTCCCCGCCTGACTGATTATTATTTTCAGAATGAAGGGATTTTTTTGGAAGTGATTTTTCCACGGCTTTTTGGAGTTCTTCGGCTGTGAAAGGCTTCACCAGATAATCGAGTGCTCCCGATTTTATGGCTTTTAATGCCCCATCTATGGATGGATATCCAGTAATTACTAACTTTGGGACGTTGGCAAAATGTTCTTCCACATATTTTATTAGCTCCATGCCGCCAATTCCTGGCATTTGCAAATCTGTAATAAGCAGGTCTACGGAATTAGATTTAAGGATCGTGACCGCTTCAACCACTGATGCCGCTTTATAGGAATGAAAATTTAGATCCTGAAGCTGGCGCTGCAACAATTCCAGCATATCATAATCATCATCCACAATGAGGATATTTGCCTTTTTTAATGCCATAGTTTAACTTTCTAAAGGAAGCTTAACCCGAAATACAGTCCCTTTGGGATTATTGTCAAAAGTAATAATTTCCCCACGATGGCTTTTCACAATTCCGTGCACCACACTTAACCCCAAACCGGAACCCTCGCCTACAGGTTTAGTACTAAAAAAAGGTTCAAAAATTTTCGATTTAATATCGGTGGCAATTCCCGGCCCCTCATCTTTTATTTCTAACTGAAAATGACTTTTTGTACCTGAGACACTGATGGAGATCTTACTTTTCTTTGGAGAAACATAAATGGCATTGATAAGGAGATTGAATAAAACCTGCGTAAATTGAATGCCATCAATTTGTGCCTTAAGTTCCGGGTTATCAATCTGAAAATGATAATCAATACCAGCTTTTCCAAAATTTGGTCCTAACAATGCCAATGCCTGGTCAATTGCAGGTTTAATTTTAATAAATTCCCTATTTTGGGGCATTTCACAGGCAAAAAACATCAATTTTTTAACCACTTCGCGGGAATAAATTGCGGCCTTAATGATTTTTTCAATATCCTTTCGCGTCTGCACTTCTTCTGAATTGGATTTTACAAGTTCTGCAAATCCAAGGATGTTGCCCAGAGGGGTGTTGAGTTCATGAGCTATACCGGCAGTGATTTCTCCTAAAATAGAAAGCCGATCATTCCGTTCGGCACTTCTTCTCAGCATTTCTTCTTTTTTTGCTATTTCACGACGTTCAAAAAATTCGCTTATTTCAATGGCAATTTTGTCCAGAAGTTTCTGTTCTTCTTCTAAAAAACGAGCGCTGCTTATTTCATCCGTATTATAATGAACTTTTATAACACCTTTATTTTCATTGAAGAGATGAATATTGCTTTGCTGAAAAATCGAATTTACTGGAATGGCTGAAGTTAATATATTATAATCCTCAAATTCCACTTGAACAATGGCATGATCTGGGAATAGCCAGGCTCGTTTGGTAATTTCACAAATTTCTTCCAGTGTTTCTATAATAGAATTGGAATGCTTGCGAATAGCAGAAGATAGTTCATAAAGACAGGAAAGTTCTTTTACACGTTCTTTTAGCTTCTTGGATATGGAGATTTCATTTGTCATTTAATAGAGGCTTAATCCATAAAAGATTTCGGATCTTCATTTTTAATTTTCACCTATTATATATTAAAAATCCACAACACTGTTTAAAGCTCGATCTGTTTCCTGGCTAATAAAATAAGACTGATATATCATGGTAGTAGTAACTGAAGAATGTCTATATAGTTGTTGGAGCATTTGTATTGGAATTTTATCCCCCGCAATATTGCCAAAACTATGTCTGGAAATGTGCATTGTTAGCTTTTTTGTAATACCAGCTTTTCTTGCTATTTCTTTTAATTGACCATTCAGCCATTTGTTGGCAATTTTTGCTTTGGCATACATTTGTTTTTGATCATTAGGATCAACAACTTTCAATTCCGGAAAAACGAAGTCATCCGCACCTCTTCTATATTGAGTATACTGGTTTAAAATAGAATGAATTTTATCAGGAAGTTGCAGAGACACCAATTTTGAATTTTTATTCATTGTATAATGAATGCGGTTGTCATAAATATCACTCCACCGGATCTTCAGCACATCGGCAACTCTGATTCCTGCCAAATAGAAACTAAAAAGCCAAACATTCCTCGTATGATTTTCTTCTTCAGTTAATTTAGTAAGACTCTCAATGCTCTGGATTTCTTGAATCGTCAATCCAATTTTCCTTGTCTCTGGAAACTTAATTTTTATTTTATCTTTCCCGAAAGGATAGAATTTTCGATCAATTAAACCTTGCCGGATAGCCTTATTAAAAAGCAGGCGGATTAATACAAGATGGTTTGCTATAGTCCTTTCTGATAACTTTTTAGAATTTCTTAAAAAAGTGATGTACTTTCTGAGAAAGCTTTCGTTGAGATCCTGAAAAGAAAGTTGGTGTGATTTTACAAAACTTGCAATGTGACCAATATATGCCTTATCTACAGTAAGACGGCCGTATTTACCATTAGCTTTTATTTCCTCAATGTGTGCATCTGCAACATCAAAAAAATTTTTATCAGAATTCAGGAATAAAATCTCTTTCTTAATTTGAGCTGCGGAAAAATCTTTTCCTTCTGCCTGTAATTCTAAAAGAAATTTATTCGTTTTTGCCAGTATGGTTAAGAGAAGATGATTTAAACGGGGAGCGTTAGGATGAGACTTTTTTACAAGATTTTTGGCGTCATCCCAATGAGTTAAAATAATATAGTGTCCTATATAAAGGTAAGATGTTTTTCTGAATTTGGTTATTCTAATCGCCAGAGGGTAAAGTCCTTTTGTATTAGGTTTCTTCCGTAATGTTATAGATGCACTTGAATTCATAAATCCTATAATTTCCTTATTAAAGATAAACTTTTTTGGTACAACATAGGTACAACAAATCGTGATATTACATGCATTTTAATGAAATTATTTGAAATTAAAATTTAATTAATTACTTGATATTCAAATGTTTTAGTTTACTTTGTATATATTCTTAAACAACTTAGGATCTAGTGCCTTACGGTGTGAGAGTTCGAGTCTCTCCGCCCGCACAGCAAGCAAAGAAGCCGTCTCATTTACCAAAATGAGGCGGTTTTTATTTGGTGTCGGTTTTAACTAAGATTTTATGTTTTTTCTC
>NZ_JBGFSM010000022.1:0-36082 GCF_041679265.1 Autumnicola aciditolerans | reverse complement strand
CTGATCACTCCCGAAGAACGTTTGATAACTACAGGGTTTTCCTGAACATATACCTGCTTCTTTGAAGAGAGATACAAGGCTAACTTTAAGGAATAATGACCGGTATTTTCAAAACAGAAAAACACTTTTTGTTCCCTACCGTTAGCCCATTTCAACAAGGCTTTGTAACCCTTCAAATCATTACTAAACTCCCGATGCGAACAACGATTGTGGCCATAGGCATCTAACTTGTTTTTTGAAACATCAATTCCGATTACTTCTTGGTAATTTTTCATATTTTTAAAAAATTATTATTTGAAGGGCGCATTAACTAACTCCTTTAACGGGTCCATAAAAAGACCTGGTATTCCAAATGGTTCTTGCTGCCCGTATGAAGAATGGAGGACTCTTACGGATATTGGATCTGTAATCTAGAGACCGTTTTAGTTCTCCTCCTTCTTCATCTCAAAGGTATATTTATTATTGAACGAAGTAAAGGAGACCGTTGTAGTGCATTTTGAGATATTAATCGATGAAAAACATATTAAATATTTTAGGACTTAAGACAAGTCTAAAATTAAAATTGGACTCAGAAAGAATTGAGTTTATAAAATTCATGGAAGAAGATATTAAACCCGACCAATTAATTTTCTTCGACATATTTGATGGAAATGAAAAGAAATACTACGGAAACATCGACCAAAATGGATTTAAGCTGAGACGAAATACCCGTTCTCTATTTCCAGAAAGTCAATTTACTAGAGCAATCGGGAAAATTTCCGGCGGAAATAACTATACGGAACTTGATATTTCAATTATCGGTTGGAACTGGTTTGTAATAATTTTCCTGATATTCATGGGATTAATATTTGGACTATCATTAAATGATATCATTTCAACTAAAAGTTACGGAGTTTTGATTATGTTGATCCCCGTATTTTTGTTTTTTTTATTGGTTCTGATATTCAATATGAGAAAGGGTGTAAGAAGATTTGAAAAGTTCTTAAAAGCGGAATTAATCAAGGTTGACAGATAAAAACGCACTACAACACCATATAAAAACAATGCTAAAGCCTGTCTCAATTCGAAAGTCCGTGCTTGCTTGCCACGCCTGATTGTCCTGCGGAAAATCACGCTCGCCCGCTCGCACTGTTTTTATACGTGACGTTGGCAACAATTATGACTAAAATATGAACTATGTACAAAATTAGAAGCAAGGCGATTTTGATCATAAGACCATTCTTTATAGTACTTACAATATTGGTCGTTGGTTGCAAGGAAAAAGGAATTAGAGAAATACCAAAAGATAATACTGAACATTATAGCGATGCTTTTGATGAAAAATCATCTCAAAATAACCCACCACTAATCTATCACCAAAACACTGTATTTCAACAAAAACATTCTAACTTGAATGGAATGGTCAGTGAATTTGTCAGAAAAATATATCAAGACAAAAACGGCACTTTTTGGTTCGGCACAAATGGAGATGGAATCATACGTTACAATAATAAATCTCTTGAAGAATTCAATATCAGTGAAGATTTTAATGGCAGTGCCGGAGCTGTAAGAGGAATTATTGAAGACAAAATGGGTAATATTTGGTTTGGAACTTCAAGTGGACTTATAAAATATGATGGTAAGAAGTTTAAAATATTTTCAAAGGAAGAAGGATTACCTGGCAAGGAAATATGGGGATTGACAATTGATGAAGAAGGATTAATATGGGTAGGTACAACCCAAGGCATTTATCAATTTGACGGTAAGAACTTTACAAACTTTACTTTACCAAAATCTTCAATAAAAGACTCTAAACCAATGCTTTCAGATAAATTAGTTTTCAAATTTATGGAAGACAAAAATGGAACGATGTGGTTTGTCACAGATGGCAATGGAATTTATAAATACAAGAATAATAATTTTACACAGTTAACAAGAAGTAATGGTCTCACAGATAATAATGTTGCCGATGTTTTTGAAGATAGTAAGGGAAACCTAT
Organism: Autumnicola aciditolerans; assembly: GCF_041679265.1. Lineage (NCBI taxonomy): Bacteria > Pseudomonadati > Bacteroidota > Flavobacteriia > Flavobacteriales > Flavobacteriaceae > Autumnicola > Autumnicola aciditolerans. Next base: position 34,104 of record NZ_JBGFSM010000022.1, on the reverse strand, counting down.
GGATTGGGACATTTAATGGTGGCGTAAGTAAATATGACGGAAACACTTTTACCAATTTCACTAAAAATGGAGTTATTGATGGTCCGGAAACCTATAATTTTTGTGAGGACCACAAGGGTAATATTTGGTTTTCTGCTGAAAACTTTGGAGTATATCGTTATGACGGGGAAAAGTTCACCCAGTTTACAACTAAAGAAGGATTAGCTACGAATACCATTCAAAATATTTTCGAAGATAATAAGGGGCAAATTTGGTTTAGCACCTGGGAAGGAATAAGCCTTTATGATGGAAAAGAAATCATGAATATTTCTGATAAAGAACCGTGGACAAAGTAAAATAACTGTTGCCAGCACCGTGTAACGCAAACAGCGGGTAATTCGCTGAAATTCGAAAATTTAGAGACCAATTAGAACAACTAAGCCGACAGGTCCGCGTCCCTTACTCCCGCAACTTGCGATAACCGTAACCCGGTGGCGCACATGCAAAAAAAAGAGCTGGATCGTCTCTGCTGACATTGAAAAATCAAAAAGATATTAATCGGATCATTGGGAAACAAATTAACGAATTTCTGAACTACTGCAATTCCAATGGACTATACGCTGAACCGCCAAAGAAGAAAAAATAAAAAAAGCACGATGCGCCAACAACAGCTATAAGCAAGCGGGCGACAGTGGTAAAATGGAACATCATAACTTGTAGCTAAATTTAGATACAGCGGACAGGAATGTGATTTTAAATACCTCCTGCCCGTAGCTAAGACCGGTTTGAAACTAATAAATAATTTCAATGACTGACATTTTTTAAAACTGAAATTATTATGTTCTATGGGATTTATGGATTTCAACTAATAGGAGGACTTACAATATGGATATTTTCTAATTGGGCGAAGTCTTTTAATGAGGCCAGAGAACACAGATTAGCCATTCCTTTGGGTATGGTAATTTCCATTTTTGACTTTTTTATGGGATATTTGATATACCCTTTATTTATTTTAAGAATTAAATGAAAAATTGTCAAGACAATAAGCCAATTATGGATTCACCATTTTACAACAGTACATAAAAACAATGCTTAAACCCTTTCTCGAATCGAAATCCCGTGCTTGCTTACTGCATCTGATTTTCTTGCGGAAAATCAAGTTCGCCAGTGGCACTGTTTTTACACGGTACGTTAGTGGTAATTAAAGTGACGTAATAACCAGATGAAATTATACAAGATTGGACTAATTTTAACAATTTTAAGTTGGCTTGCCTGCGTAAATCCTTACTGGATAATATTTACAGGACCAGTTTTTATAATCGGACTTTTGATTGTATGGTTCTCAAAAGCCAAGACAAAGACAAAATTACTAACGACCTCTTTGCCATTGTTACTTTGGTATCCCGGAATGCTTGCATTCTTCTTTTTAGCCTCAAAGCATATGACACCAGAAACGTTTCTTGTTCCCAAGGACTTTACAGGTCAAATCACGCTAATTTATAATGAGCCTTGCGGGAAGAGCATCCCGAAAGTTGACGGAAGACTGATCTACAAAATACCAGACAATGGAGTTATGATTTTAACTAACAAATTTGAAACTGGTATCATAGACCAAGAGTATTATTTTGTTGACGACAACTGGAATATAATTGGAAAAATTCCGCAACTAATACAGCAAGATTTTAATGAAGACTATACTTTGGAGAAAAATGAAAATGAACAACCAAGAAATAAAGTAGGACTTTTTCATTTAGGGACAGGTGGTGGAAGTACATCAAAAAATGACAACTTTAATTATCATATGATGGCTGTTAACTCCTGGGATAGTTTAAGAGTGCAAAACAATGGCGCTCTTACTGACAATTTGGTTGATAGCTTATTATATCAATGCAGAAAAAAGAAATAAAAACTACCGCTAACAACGGTAACCGTTGCACAAGCCAAAATTTTCGAGAAATTTTAATCTAAATAAGCCGCTTCAGGCGGTTTATTATTTACAACCGGAGAGTCTGTCCTTCAAAAAATAGGCTACTTTTAAGCCCTCCTTCAGGATTTTGATAACGAAGGTTTCCGGTAAGCTGGACTGCCGCGGTTTTTACCCATTTACCCGAATATTTAAGGGTTTTCTTCAGATTATAGGCATGGCTGCCAGGTGCATGCATTCGTTAGCCTGCCTTTCCCGTAGTGTGCATCTTCCCAAGTTCCAGATGTTCCTTTAATATACCAAAGACAGGTTCTACCGTACTTTGGCGTTTGCCTTTCATATAACGACCCAGCCTGGTGTTCACCCGTTGGTTGTCGCGTTCATACTCTTCCGGTAAGCGGTAATGATCCGTTTCTCATAGCTCTTGCCGATACAAATTTCTTTGATCGTACATCCCTTTCAATTATTGCGCTGGGTAAAATAGTTATCCTTAAGCTTACCTTTCTCCAGCTTCTGTTTACAGAAGGTGAATTACTTACCCTGTGGGCACAGCCAATAATTACCTTCCTGTACATATTGGAAGCCTTCGGGACCACCTTTGTAGTTCCATGGGCGTGAATGTAACTTTTGATCCCTTTACCTTCCAGGTAATGGTAGTTCTCTCCTCTGCTATAACCCGCATCGGGCCAATAGGTTTTACTAGATCAAACCTTCCCGGTGCAGCGGCGGTTTAAACGAATGGTAGTATCCTGTAAATATTGATTGTCTTTTTTATCGGAATGATAAGCCTGGATATGCCCTTTGACCAGTCCCGATGCGATGCATAGCTGCCTTTGGTGAAGACTTTCTCAAAGATATCATCCGGGAACCTCTCCGTTAGCCTATTTCCCATAACATCATTAACGAACTCCCGATGGGAACAACGATTATCGGCATGAGCATCTAAATTAATTTTTGAAACATCAATTCCGATTATCTTTTGGTTCAAAAACGTTTTTAAAACTTTTGAAAATAAGTATATTTATTCAATTGAAGTCATTCAAAACCAAACAAGTTCAAATTTAAGGATAGCTAAAAGGTTACCTGAAATATTTAAAAGGCTGAATATCCTACTAATATTGAGGAGAGCGCAAAAAGGTTTGAATCCCTCCGGGGTCACCTTATGGGACAAATTCAAAAATGATGAATTTGTCCCATTTTTATTTTCATTTAAATCCCTGTCTATCAGCATAATATACTGAATAGCTTCATTGACTCTTATGGTTCGATATTTAAAACCGTCAAAAGTCAATTTTTCAGGAAAGATCGAACCAATTATTTTTCTTTTTTGTATTGTTGAGCCTGATTCATATAAAGAATCCAGTTGGGAAAGATTGCTTATAGCCTTATCCCATAAGGGTTCAATGTTATGCGTGTCGGTTATTGTACTTGTAAGTTTAGCCTCAATCCTGTTTATTGTTTTTTCGGCATCCGCTTTCATCATTCGATAATCAACCGCTTCTATCTCACCGCACAAAAGTAATTCCCTAGCTTTGCTTAGTTTGTTGTTTTCTTCCTGTAGATGAACTTTCAGTTGCTGGATGGTCCCTGTACGGTCTTTTGTCTTTGCTTTATATACTGAAGTAATAATTTCCTTATACAATTTAAGTTTTGGCAATGGACGAACATACCTTCTGATTTCGGCAATAATTTTATCGTTCATATCCGGTGCCTTTAGTCTGAATTTGCAACCGCCTGAACAATGGTAATAATAGTAATGCTTTGAACGTCCTTTAGACTTACTACCTGTAAGCATACGGTCGCATTTAGGGCATTTCAGAAATCCTCTCAAAGGGTAATTCTCATCCACAGTCATTTTTGTACGCATGACTTTCTTACGACCATCAAGAACATCCTGAACCTCATAAAATAAAGCTTCGGATATCAATGGTTCGTGTTGTCCCGTAACCAGTTGGATTTCTTCATCTTTGTATTTTGGGATGGATATTTTACCACAATATACGGGATTGCGAATGGCTCTCCAGAAATTATTCTTGCTACATTTTAGGCCTTTTTCCTTTGCCATCTTCCATACCTGTTCAGTATTAAAGGTTTTTTTTGCCAATTCCTTGAAAGCCCATTTTATAATATCACTCTGGCCTTCTTTGGGAGCAATATATTTTCTACCACTTTCATTTATCCTATTGACGTAACCGATTGGTGCGGTTGCCATCCATCGGCCTTCCTTTTTTGCCCGGCGCATTCCATGGAATACGTTTAACGCCCTTCTATCGTTTTCTACTTCAGGAGCAGCCAGGTAAAAGGCCAGCATCATCTTATTTTCAGGAATTGATAAATCCAATGGTTGTTCGACCGCTTGGGGTTCCACCCCTAAACGTCTTAGTGTAGCAATCATTTGATATGCATCTCCGGCATTCCGGCTAAACCTGTCCCACTTGGTAAAAAGTATCAAATCGGATTGCCCTCTGGATTTACGAAGATTACCGAGCAGCTTGATCCAGGAAGGGCGATTAAATGTTTTTGCCGAATGGTCTTCATAAATAACCTTTCGTACCTGGATATGGTTTATTTCGCAATATTTGCGCAAACGCTCTTCCTGATCCCGCTGGGAGTATCCTTTGTCGGCCTGTTCATCCGTGCTTACCCGTATGTATAAATCTGCAATTTTCATCTTTTGAGTGTCTTAAGGTTGTACCATATAACATCCTGATTATCTTTACAATTTACAAAATTCAGGCAGGTTTTGCCAGATATTGATCCACGACAATTTCCGCCATTTCATACATAAAGTCCAGGATGACTTTCACCTGTTCCGCTGTTACTTCTATACCGTCTTCTTTCAATAGTGCTATTGCTTTTTCAGGCGGAATTCTTACTTCACTTTCCATCTTACATCTCCGCTTTAAAACAGCAAAAGCCCCGAAGGGCTTTGTTCCGAAAATTTAAGTCATGCTACCCATCGCTTTCGGGAAAGTAGATTTTACTCCCCTTGTTTTTATTGAATGAGGGTTCATACCGTATATACCCGTAGGCATTGAGATCCTTTACACATTTATGATATGTCATGGCAGATGATATTTTTGCAATCTTCATAATGTCATAACTAAATGCCAATATCGGATTGCTATAGCCCATCTGTACCTGGTACTCCAACAGGGCAGCATATATCCCTATATGTGTAATACTGATACGGCCATCCTGCTCAATAGCCATAAAAAAATCAGATAAAGGCTTTAACTGTTCCATATCGTTTAGGTTATGGTGGGTCTCTTTCTTTTCTTCTTAGCCTTCGGTATGTCCGGAGCCTCATCGGCAATCGGTTGCTGCTGGTTTTTATGCTCCTGTTTAGTAGAGCGACTCTGTCCTTCCGATTGTTTTTCCGTCCTGGACTGGCGATTATCTACCCGTTGCATATTGACATCATAGATATTGAGGGTCTTGAAGCGGGGATTGGCCTCAATAAATTGTTTCTGCTCTGAATTTTCCCGCTTAAATGTAGCAGATTGGAGATTTCCTTTTTTCAGGGAATCGATCAGATTGGATTTATATTCTTCATTCCCCAGTTCTTTAATGGGATGCTTACCCAGTATAGTTTCGAGATCATAACCATAGTTCTGATGGTATTGCTGCATTTTAAAGTTCCCCTTGTCATCACTTTGCTTAAAATCCATCTTTAACCAGGCGTTATATAATTGCCCCTCTTTGTTAGTCAGATCCTTATTGACCGACCGCCCTTCCATTAAATTATAGGCTTCTTTAAGGGTAATATTATTCCCTTTGTTGATAAAGAAGGTTTGTTTCATCGCTTCATCAGGTTTATTTTCTTTCTGCACACTTACCTGGTACGAGTTAAAGAAATACATATCCGTTTTTTTGGACTTGCTAAAATGTAGTGTGGAATCTACCTTGTCGTTACCAAATTGTGTTTGGTGCGGTATCTTGAATTCAGGCTCTCCCTGTGCTATCTTTTGCTTTAGGACTTCTCCGAGTCCTTCGCCAAAGCCAGTATATTTTATCTGGTCTTTCAGGTATTCAAAATTCTTCTGGTTCATAATATATTAATTTAAGAGTTATTAATGACTGTACTTTACATTGGATTCTAATTTTGGAAGTACAGATGCTTTAGTAATCGTATTGTTTTTTACACTCAGCTCGATATGCCTACCCCCGTTTGCTTCGAATAATTGAATGGCAAGATATTTTTTATCGGGAATGGTGAATTTTAGAACGGCAACCACCAAACTCTGTGAAGACTGACCGGCAATTTTTGTTGCCTCATTTTGAATGTGTACCGGTGTGATCTCGATTTCCTGTGAAGCTGTCCTTTTCGCTTTTTTCTGGTCACGGATAAAAAAGCGTAATTGGTCAATATCATAGCTGATATTGGAGGTGTTGGTAATCGTTAACCGCAGGTACATCAGGTTGTCCCGAATGAATATCCCGTTCAATCCGAAGTGGATACCATATTTGCGGTGCTTTACCTTACGCCCCTTGTATTTGGAATACAGGGCGCGAGTAGCATAGGTAGTGACTTCAGCCTCGTTAACCAATTCGGGTGAAAGGAAAATACTGTTTTTGTTATCCCTTTCCTTTATGGAAATATTTAACATGGACGGTTTGGGCGTGTAGTTAATCACAAAAGAATTTAATTTTCCGTCTGCTGTAATTACCGTTAGGTTGGTCTCCGGGAAACTGTCCCTTGCCGCTTTGAGCTGTAGAATATTGGCAGCTCCTTTGGCTTTTTGTGCCAATACATCTTTACTGCCCCTGTCCACACCTACAATGGCACTTGGAAATATAACATTGGTTGTTTTGAAATAGGTAATCTCCAAAGGATAGGGAGCGATGGATTTGGGCTCAAGCTTAGGGCTGCTTTGAGCGTTTACATTCAATCCGAAAAGGAATAGGAAAAATCCCATCACCATACATGCATTTATCTTTTTCATCTTTATGGAATTTTAAATGGTTATTAATTATTGATCTGTTTTTGTTTCTCATCACGGAGCAATACCTGATAACCCGCTTTTAGGGTTACTTTTATCAGTTTTACTTTTTTACTGAACAGTGATTTAGCCGTTTCTATTCCTGCCCCTGCGGCCTGTGCCTGCCAGGAAGGATCAAGGGAGGTTAGTCCAATATTTTGCATAGAGCGGTCAGCCGATTGTTTGGCGACATCCCGGGTAATGGCGCCGGGAATGTATATTCCGTCCAGTCCATCCATATCATACACGGAGAGTTCTACCGGGAAGAGGGAATTACCGCTTCTAATGCTATTTATTTTGATATGCAGCCTTTCTCCGCTAAGGGAAGCTACCCCAAACACAAAGCTGTCTTTGGGAATATGCACCCCATTAATGAATACATCATTGACCAGGCGAAGCTTAACGGTAGACCCGTTCACTACGGTCTGTGATTCGTGAATAACTGCCTTTATGGCATTTTCCGGTTGTTCAGCAATTTGGTCATTGTTCAGGGAATAAAATCCGTTTGCCGTAGGAGTAACAAAATGTCCGGTATCCAACAGGGAAATACTATCATCTTTCTGTGCAGTGGATACTTCATACAATTGTTCCCTGCGAGCCTCCGATAGTTGTTTTATTTTCTCCTGAACCCGCTCCGGATGTTGTACATCCAGAATCTTTTCCAGCATACTGTTGAGTTGTTCCAGTTCCGGGTCAGGTGCTTCCGGCTGGGTCATCGTATGCATCATTTCTTCCAGCCTGTCCACGTCACTAGAACTTACGGAGGTATTTCCATAATTGGTTTTTGTTTCCTGTTTCGGGGAATCTTCAGGAAGCTGGGTTCGTTCCACCGGTTTGTTCAATTCCCTGTTGAGCGCTTCCAGCTTTTTATAAATTTTATCCGTATTCGGATCGTTGCCCTGACCACTTCCGTAGAGGGAAGTTTTCAGTCCACCAGAAGATAGTTGACCCGGTTTTACTTGCTGTTGGGGTAACACATCATCCGTATCAGAAATCACACTGTTTTTATAATTAGGGTCATTTTTACGGAGTTCCCTGAATTTTGCAGAATCCTGTTCTGCCCGGTTGTAATAGCTCATCTTATCCATTTGCTTGTCATCGGTCAGTTTTGCTTCCGGCAGGTGAAGGTTAAATCCGTTCTGTGGAGTTTCCTGTGCCTGTAGTTCCTGCAGTTGTCCACCTCCCAATACCAAAAAGATTAGGGTGGTGAAAGGAAGTACGAGCAGCGGCAATACCAATAGGAACTTGCGCTGTCTTTTCATTTTTGGTGTTATTACCTGTTTTTCCATGGTCATTGATTTTTAAAGTTTTGATATTCTTTTTCGATATAGCGAACCGAATCCATCAATCCCGGACGGGCTGCTATGATACTGTCATATAGTTTTCTACCCGATGGGCTTCGGGCAAGGCTATCCATATACCACCGGAACTTTTGGATGCGCCTGTATTCCTGTTTGAATACCGGTGGAAGCGGTGATGCTATAGCTTTGGATTCCGTAAGATGCCGGGGACGTTTGATCGGGGTTACGGTAAAGGCATTGCCTTTACTTTTTCCAGTGATGGCGTGTACCCCGAGATAGATACAGTAACTGCTTGTAAGGCTTACAAAAACGACCAGCGCTATGGTTACTGCTCGCTTAGAAATGCTCTTTGTCCGGTTGGACATCCATTGTGCCCAAGCTTTTTGCAGCCATTTATATAAGGCAAGTAATCCCAGGATTAACAGTCCGTTTTTAGGAGCCTCCTTTTTCTGTTTTGCGTTTCGTTTCATCTGTACAAAGTTTTATAAGCCACTCAATTGACTTTGTTTGTATCAATTTTGAATAAATGTCCATTATGGGCTAATACCGCCTGGCGGTCGTTTTCAGATCCTTGTTGGCGATGGTTGCCCAGCGTTCTATCAGAAAACCATGCGGGTTGTTATCACTTCGGGACACATTACGCAACGCCCCTTCGGTAATCAGGCTTCGGGTAGTCATACTGGTGGGACGGACGATACGCTGGCTGGCATAGCACCGAAATTTATACGGGTATTCATTGATGTCCACCGCCACGCTATCCACATGGATAGTTTGGTTAACATTTCCGGAAATAAGCCCGGCATAATATCCGTTCTCCTTCAGGTCATCATAGATCCGTTTGGCACTGCCATCCGCCAGGTATAAAGCTTTGGTGATATTCGTTTCAATTGCTTTATCATCCGGGTCAAGGGTAAAGAACAATTGATGGAAGGTTTTCACATGATCCCGTGCTTCCACAGGAATATTGTCCTTACGTCCGGCGGAATAGGCTTCCAGTGCCTTGCCATTGGCAAGAATGTAAATCCTGTCCTGCATCTGGGATACCAGACTGAAACTCTTATACAGGGCAAAACAGGATAATAGCACCGAGCCTGCAATAATGAGCATGGTAAATCCCCGGATATGCCGAAAGGCCGTATCGATATTTTTCATTTTTTTAAACATGATTCCTGTTTTTTTGGGTTAAGAATTGCCTTTGAGTTTGTCATTCATATAACCGGAGCCACCACCGTCCGAATTGCCATCTTTGAAATAAGGATTGGTTGTGCCATTGCTGGCCATGCTCTGGGAAATACGACTGGCAGCATTGCCCATTGCATCCGCCGCCATGCTGGCTCCGCCTGTAGCTGCTCCCATAACCGCTCTGGAGGAACTGCTGAAGATACTGGTCACTTTCTGTCCCAAAGCACCGCCACCTCCCGCATGGACGATGTAATTTGCTACCGAAGGGACGGTAAAGTATCCCACAATGCCAATGATCATAAATACCAGATAGGCCATATCGGTCCGGCTGAAAAAGGTATCCCCGTAATCCTGTACCTGGGCAATGTCCATTTCCAGCATTTTCTCCTGGATTTTCCCAATGATGCTTCCGAAAATATTGGCAACCGGGAGCCAGAGAAAAATATTGATGTAGCGGGCGATCCATACGATCAGGGTATGTTGAAACCCATCGAAAACGGCAATCCCAAATACCAGCGGCCCCAATATGGCAAGCACCACCAATTGAAATGTTCGCAACGTATCGATACATAAGGCTGCAGCTTCAAAGAGTACCCGCAGTACTTCACTCATCCATTCCTTGACCGAATTGCGGAAATTGTAGGAGGCCTTGGACATAGCAAACTTGATATCATTGCCAATACTGTCAAAAAGGCCCTCATCGGAAGAGTTGGCATTATCATGTGTATATTTATACCATCTGTCCCGATCGCCATCACCGCTTTCGCCCACATACATCTGCCAAACATCCGTTTTTTTGATGGCTTCTTCCTTCTTTTCCAAAAGCACCGCAATCGCCCTGTCGGAGCCTTCCACCATCGAAGCGGTAGCGGTCACCGTTGGTTCCATGACCCCATTGATCAATCCTAAAACAGAAGGGAACATCAGTATACAAAAGCCAATCACAAACGGACGGAAAAGCGGATAAAAATCGATAGGCTCCGCTCTTGACAAATGTCCCCAGACCCTGGAGGCGATATACCACATGGCGGCAAATCCCGCCAGTGCCTGTCCAATGCCAATAAGCTGACTGCATAGTGGCATCATTTCATCATAGAGCCCTTCCAATACGCTATGTAAGCCGCTTATCTCACCGCCAATTCCCTGTGCACTGCCCATAAAAGGCAATAGGAGTCCTATAACCGCCAGCCAGGCGGTTTTTCTATACGTTGCCATAATTTTGATTTTTAGTTGTTTATTCCATAGCTATTGCGAATGGTGCGGGCATCATTTCTTTCTTTTGCCCTTTGCACCGCAAGAATGCTCGTGTTATTATTAAAGTGTCTGAGGAACATCAGTTTGTCCTGCATCTCGGCATAGATCCGGTCAATAGCCTGTAAGCGCTCATCATCACTCATACGGGCTTTACCTGCCGTGATAATGACCAGTAATTCATCAAGGTTGCGCAGGCTTTCATCAAAGAGGTTATCATATACCCGTCCGAGATACGCCAGTTCCTGCGGATTGAAATTCCCGTCACTTTGAAACCGGTCATACGCATTCCGGTATTCCCTAACCAGTATTATCTGGTAGTTTATAATATCGCCCACACGTTTGTAGTTGCGAACGGTTGGGCTTACTTCCATCAGCCCGTCCAGAAAAGCTTTGTGCAGGCTAAAGTTCCCTTCCGATATATCCTTGATGGTATTGTAACCCCCTTCCAATATCTGATAGCCTTTTTTCATGTCGCTCAATATCTGTTTGAACTGGGTCAGTTTTTCTACATTGAGCAAAAGCTGTTGTATCTCTGCGGATTGCGCTGATGCCCTGAACGGGCAGAAGAGCCCGTAGATCACAAGTCCTATAAGTATTTTGGTCTTTTTCATGATTATTCGTTTTGAAAGTTCCTAAGAGTTTTGCTGTACGCTACCTCATGGTATTCCCTGATCCGAACGGCTGCCATGACCCTGGCTTCATTGCCGAAACTTTGGGCGAAAGTGTAATTGTCCTGCATCCGCAAGTAAAGCTTGTCGATACGCTTCATACGCTCATTATCTTCCATTTGCAACTCGGCATCCGTGGTTACTGCCATAAGTTCATCCAGTGCCTGTTCACAATCCTCCAATAGCCGGGTAAAAACCCGCCCGATATAGCTGAGTTCTGCTTCGGTAAAAGCATCGCTATCGCCAAGTTGTCCGTAGGTTTGCCCGTAATCCTGTACGATGCGTATTTGAAGGGCAATGATATCTGCTACCTTTGCATAGTTTCTGATTTCAGGGTTGATTGTACTTAAAGAGTTTATAAAATCACTGTGCAGGTCAAATTCCCCTTTGGTAAAACCGCCGATGGTGGTCAAACCCTCTTTGGCAATACGATAGCCTTTTTGAGCATATCCGATATATACCTGTAAAGCGGCAATCTGCTGAAGCAGGTATTTCTTCTGTGTCTTTTTCTGACGGAACCACTCCGAAAAAGTCTGTGCCTGAACGGTTCCGGCTGCCAGAAACAGCATGAGCCCTATTAAAATTATCTTTCTCATAGTTCGTGTTATTGGGGAAGTCCATATAATTTTTTCACGGTTTGCACTTCAATGGAAGTTTTTGCCCGGGAAAGGCTCAGCAATACATTTTGCTGATTAAATCGCATCAGGTCATCATAATTGGCATCAACCTGATCGGCGGCATTGTTGATGATTTCCAAGCGTTTGGCATCGCTCATTGTGGTAGTAAAGGATTGGACGATCAGGGTAATCTGGTCAATATTGTTTAGGCTCTCTTCCAGGATACCGGAGTACACTTGGGACATATATTCAATCTCATCTGGGGTAAAGTGGTCATCTTGCTGAATAAGCTGCCAGGCATGTTGGTATTCATTGATCAGCCGAACCTGTTTTTGGGTAATATCCCGGATGCGCTGGTAATAGGAAATAATCGCCTTTACCTTAGCCAGCTCTTCATAATACTCCCGGTATTGCTCTTTTTGTTTTTCCGTCCACTCGGAAATTTCATCCAGTTTGAGTTTGGAAAGTGTGTTTTCCAAGGTCTTCTGGGCATTCTGTAACCAGATGGTCTTATTCTGTAAGCGCTGGATTTTTAAATCCACGGCTTTGATTACCTTTTTGATGCCTGCCTTGATGATTTCTAGAATGGCTATCGGGGTGGCATTCGCCTGTTGTGCCGGTAGTACCGTAAAGGAGATACAAAGGGCAAGCAGTAACATTCTTGCATATTTTTTCATGGTTCATCATTATTTAAGTTTTAGATCTTCCGCCATTGCGGCAATGCCCTTGCGGATGTCCCCGCCAAATTTTGCCGCATATTCCATCAGTTTCACCTTTTCGGTTTGCTCGGTGGTGTACGCCAGGTATTCTTCCACGCTAACTTCGGTGCGGTACACTTTACTGAGCATTCCGCCGAGGCTGATAAAGACCTCTTTGTATTTTCGGGTGGGGTCGTTGACTTTATTGACCGATAACACGAGGGCTTTTTCTTTTTCTGTCAATCCTAAAAGTTCCTGTATTTGGTCAAATTTGTTCTGATACTTGCTCTGGTCGAGCAGTATTTTACAATCGCTGTTATTGATGATTGCCTGCTTGACCACCGGAGAAGAAATAATATCTTCTACTTCCTGGGTCACCACGATAGCCTCGCCAAAGAATTTCCGTACCGTTTTAAAGAGGTATTTGATGTATTCCGCAAAGCCTTCTTTCATCAGAGCTTTCCAGGCTTCTTCAATTAAGATCATCTTTCGGATGCCTTTCATTTTGCGCATCTTGTTGATGAAGACTTCCATGATAATGATGGTCACTACCGGGAAGAGGATGGGATGGTCTTTGATATTGTCCAGCTCAAATACAATAAAGCGCTCCTGTAAAAGGTTCAGGTTTTCAGTGGCATTGAGCAGGTAATCGAATTCCCCACCCTTGTAATACGGGCGGAGTACATACAGGAAATTATCCATATCAAAATCCCGGTCTTTTACCCGATCCTGTTGAAGTACCGCTACATAATTATCCCTCAGGAATTCATAAAAACTATTGAAACAAGGGAAGACCGATGGATTCTTTTCAAGGTGCTGGTAATACCCGGTAATGGCATTGGAAAGTGCAACATACTCACTGCGTTTAAAGGCTTCATCATCCTTTTTCCAAAGGGCGAGCAACAGTGTTTTAATACTTTCTTTCTTTTCTGTGTCCAGGTTGTCACTCTCCCCAATAAAGAAGGGGTTGAAACGGATCGGGTTTTCTTCACTGTAGGTGAAGTAGTAGCCGTTGACCATATCACACAGGCCTTTATAGCTATGTCCCACATCTACCAGTACAATATGGGTTCCCTGCTCGTAATAGCTGCGTACCATATGATTGGTAAAAAAGGATTTTCCGCTCCCGGAGGGGCCTAATATGAACTTGTTGCGGTTGGTACAAATCCCCATGTTCATAGGTTCATCACTAATGTCCACGTGCACGGGTTTGCCCGTCATGCGATCTCCCAGACGAATACCTACAGGACTTAAGGAAGTACGGTAACCCGTTTCCAGGTTCAGAAAACAAGTTGCCTGCTCGGCAAAGGTGTCGAAGGTGTCATTCATCGGAAAGTCAGCGGCATTGCCGGGAATACCCGCCCAGAAAATCTGGGGAGCTCCGATGGTTTCTGGTTTGGCTACCGCATCCATCTGCGCCAGTGCGGAGGAGACTTTGTTTTTCAGGTCTTTGAGTTCTTCCTTATCTTCCGTCCATACCAGTACATTAAAATGAGCTTTTACCGGAAGGCGTTGCTGACTGATGGCTTCATTTAAAAAATCATTGGTCGCATCACGGGCAATCATATTTTCCCGGCTGTAAGCAGACAAGGATTGCAATCGTAGCCTTTTGGATTCCAATTTTGCAATAGTCTTCTGGGCATCCTGGATAAACAGGTACTGATTGTAAATATGGTTACAGGGCAGTAGTTGCCCCAGCGTAGAGGCAAAGCCAATACTAAATTTGGTTTTGTCCGTACTGTACTTGTCGTAATTGATCCGGCTACCGCAAAGTGCCGGAAGGTCGGCAGCATCCCCCAAGGTGTAAAGTTGGCAATGCTTTGAACCTACCTGTAAACCTTCCTGGAAATTGATGTCTCCCAAGAGATACTGGTCATTGCGCGCGGAAAGGTAGCAGTACTTTTCAATGATACCCATTGTCCGTTTGCCGCTCCAAAGTTCCTTCTCCCGTAACCGGGTCAGCTTTACAAAACCACTATCTTCCATGATGCGTTGAAACTGACCGATACTGTCCAGAAAATCCTGTAACAAGGAGGGTTTCAGTGTTTCTTCCGGTACGATGCTCTTACGCAGCAGACTGGAATAGGCAGAAGTGGCCGCTTTCCGGTGAACCGGTTTTTTGGTCAGCAGGATATAACAGCTATGATCCAGAAAGGGGCGTTCATTAAAAAACCGCTCACTTGCCCGGCTTAAAAAACTGGTATCCGCTTTGGTAAAATCAGGCTGATGCCGGGTTTGTAAAAACCAGTCTTGTTTATGCAGTACACCAAATTTGGGCAATACCTTAATGGCTTTTACCCAGGCCTGATGAAAAGCTTCATATTCCTGATCGGAAAGGGTAAATATCTCCGGCAGGTCTGCTTTAAACACTACGGTGACATCGCCTTGTTTACTTAGGATGCAGTCGTGTTCCACATCCATAATCGGTAATAGATCCTCCAACATTTTTTCCATTCTTATAGTATTTACCGAGTTGTTACTTAATTTTTTTATCGTTTTAAAAAAGCCCTGCGGCTTCTGGAGCGAATTGCTTTGGGAACCTGCTTTCGTGCCAGGGTTTTCATGAGTCCGTGTTCCCCGTATTGATGGCTCATCCGATAGATCTTCATCACCAGCAGGGTTCCAGAGCCGAGAATAACACCGATACATACCAGTGTGGGTAGCCCGATGATATACATGATGGCAAATACGATGAGCAATCCTACCACACCGCCACCCAAATACCAGATATATTGGGCTTTTAATCCCTTAAATTCGATACTGCGGTTAATTCCTTTATTAACCTGATATACACTATTTCCCATACGTTTCTTTTTTTAATGTTACAATCGCATCCTGCTACGGGGACGCTCCGATGCCGAAGCAGCTACCACGGTTTCTTTCACGGCATGACCGTTGGTTTGATGTTCCCCGAGTTTGATAACCGGGGTTTGTTCTTCATCCGGTTCATTGGGTTGGTGTTGCTTTAACTGGTTTTCCTGAATCTTAATGGCGATCTGCCGTTCCAGATTAGCGAGTTCTGTTTTCAGTTCCCGTAGCTCGTGCTCCTTGGTAAAAGGTTTGGTGGTGAGTTTTTCAATCTTGGGAAGTTCTGTCTTCAGATCGGAAAGGTTCCGCTCATACCGCTCTTTGAGATGCTCCACCCGGTCAATGGCATTTAAAAAATGCCGTGCTGCCAGCTTCGGATTATCCGTATTGGGTAAACCGTTATTGTAGGTATATTTAATCCCCTCACTTTCCCTTTGTGCATAGAAGCTATTGGAATACCGGTATTCAAATAATCCGTTTTCTTCGTAGGCTTCCTGTTGTCTGCGGATGTATAACTGAAAACCGTACAGGTTGCCAATTTTTTCTTCGTGTTGTCCGGCTTTTGGCTTCCAGTTTTGAAACAGCTCTATAATATGCTTGCCTATAGCTTCACTGTCCCGACCAGCTATTCCGTCCAATTGAATGGGGTTGGCTTTCTTACCTTCTTTGGTCATCTGGAGACAGTCTTTATACACGGCTGCATCGGCAGAAAGCTTTCCAAGTGTTTTTTCAGTGGAAGTATGGTCGTTTTGCAGTTTTTCCAACTGGTATTTATGACGAGTGAGTTCTCTAAAGTGGGAATGTTTCAGACTTTCCATCACCGCCACTTTCTTTTCCAGTTTGCTTTTTTCCAAAAGGGAGGTGTCCCCGGAAAGGATGGCAATGTATTCGGAGAAGTTCATACCACTTTTTTCATCTACAGCCCCTTCATCAATGGTTCGGACATTGAGTTCATTGTTTTTCATTTGGGAAATGAAGGTCTGTTTGTTTTTAAGCAGGTTGAATTTGTAATTGTCCAGCGATTGCTCCACGGCATAGACAAAATTCTGTACCTGATTGCCGTAATGTTCTTTGGCAATACGGTTACCCTGTCTCGCCCCACGGCCATTGCGCTGTTCCAGTTCCGAAGGTTTCCAGGGAATATCCAGGTGGTGCATCGCTACCACACGTTCCTGTACATTCAAACCGGTTCCCGCTTTTTCCGTACTTCCGAGCAGGATGCGGATTTCACCCCGGTTCATTTTACGGAAGAGTTCCGGTTTCTTGCGATCCGTCCAGTCGTGGATAAAAGTGACTTCCGAGACAGGGATATGAAAATCCTTCACCAGTTTTTCCTTCAGGGTATCATAAATATTAAACCGATCCGGTTTGGGTGTCCCGATATCTGAAAAGATAATCTGCGTCCCTTTATGAGGTTGGGTGTGGTGATAAATTTCAGCGATCTTTCTTGCTGCGGTGTTCACTTTGTTGTCCGGATGGTCTCCGTATTTCCAATCATCTACCAATCGCATATCGGCTGCCATTTTCTTGGCGTAATTGGTTGCTATAAGCATACGCCCTTTATCTTCTTCAGGGGTCAGCCTGCCACGCCCGATCAGTTCTCCATTGCCGGTCTTGGCGAATTGCATCAGGTTTTTAATAAACACCGATTGCTGCGGTGTAGGAGGGATATTGACCAGGGTTTCACTGAGTTCCGGTTTATCCAGTTTGATGTGCCTGGCGGTTTTGTAATCGGTAATCTCGTTATAGAACAAAGCCAGTTCAGGGACTTTGATAAAATGACGGAAGCGTTCTTTGGCAATGATCTCATTGGTGACACTAAACTCAAAGTCCGTGGTTTTACGGGCAAATACCGCAGCCCAGCCGTCAAAATTCTCAATACGCTGACGTTCCATTTCTTTAGGTCGCAGGTATTTGAATAGCAGGTACATTTCCGTCAGGCTGTTGGAAATCGGTGTACCTGATAAGAAGGTCACACAGAGATCGGAATTGAAACGCTCCTGCAAGGTGCGCACGGCAAAAAGCATGTTAAGTGCCTTTTGGCTCCCCGCCATATTGCCCAGTCCGGCCACACGGTTATGACGGGTGGTAAAGGTCAGGTTTTTGAATTTATGGGATTCGTCCACAAACAAATGGTCAATACCCATTTCTTTAAAGTTGATGCCGGTATCCTTCTTTTCTTCAATATCCTTGAGTACCGTTTTTAATTTTCCTTCCAGATTGTTTTTTCGTATTTCCAGTCCTTTGAGCATCTTTTTGGAAATCGCCCCGCCCAACTCCCTAACGGTATTCAGGTCACGCTGGATATGATCCAATTCTGTCTGGAAAATCTGTTGCTGCATTTCCGGGGACTGTGGTATTTTACCGAACTGGTCATGGGTAAGGATAATACAATCCCAGTTGTTGTTTTTGATTTCATGGAATAAGCGTAGCCTTTTAGCCGGTGTAAAATCATTTTGCCCCGGGGATAATATTCTTGCATTGGGATAGGCTTTACGATAGGTTTCTGCAATTTGATTGACATTGGCTTTCAGGGCAAGGATCATCGGTTTTTGGACAATGCCGAGCCGTTTCATTTCCTGTGCGGAAACGATCATGGTAAGGGTTTTTCCCAATCCCACTTCGTGATCGATGAGTGCGCCCCTGTTCTGGATGATTCTCCATGCGGCATTCTTCTGACTGCTGTACAAATCTTCAATGCCCAAAGCCTTTTTGTCCAGTCCGGGAAAGTTCAGGTGACTACCGTCAAATTCCCGTAGTACATAACAGTTGAAAGTATCATTGTACAGGTTTTCGATATGCTTTTTATCGGTGTCCGGCAATTCCTTGAGCCAGTCTATAAAGCCATTTCGTATCTGGTCGATCTTTTGGTGCGCCAGTTGAATGGCTTCATTATCGGGAACCCGTATGCTTTTGCCATCCCCAACGGATACTTCATAGGTAAAGAACGGGGTCGTATTTTCCAGGGCATGTTCCAGCAAGGTATAGCCGTAAGTTGTCCGTCCGCTTTTCGGGGTGACGGCAAACTCCCGGGCTACTTTGGTATTCATCCCGGTGGTGACCTTAAAGGCATCCAGGGAAGGGAAATAGTTGATATCCGTATGTTGTTCGAAAAGTTCCGCTGCAAAACGTTCGTAATAGCTTACGGGAATCCAGCGTTCGCCTAGGTTAAAATCCAATAGTTCGAAAGGGATACGTTCGGGTTGAACTTTTTCCAAAGCGGTCAGGCTTCGTTGTACTTGTGGGGTATCATTTTCAGTATCCGTTTGTTGTTTTGCCTGGCGTAATTTTTCCACTACGTTACCGCTCAGGAACTGATCTGCGGTCTCCCAATCTTTGCTTACCGGGTTTAGGTAAATATGTTCGCCCAAACGGGCAATGGTTTCCGGTTCTTCCAATCCCATGGCTGCACCAATAAACCCAATATCCACCTTTCCGGTATCGTTCAGGCTATGTGCCAGAGCTTCAATCGGGTCATCGGTGACAAAGCGTTTTGTGGATGTCTGAGCAGTACCGGTCAGCATATCGGACTTGACAAAGCGTTCACCTTCCCTGCGTTCCAAGGAGGATAACATGGTCAAACCGAAAGCGGTATCTTCCAATATGCGTCTGCGGTTACCTTGACTATTTAACTGCCCGTATTGGGAAATAAACTGGTCATAACGCTGGTTCAACTCATCCCGTTCGGTTTGGGGAACCGAAGTTCCCGTGCTTTCTTTTTCGGAGATTTCCAGGTACTGATCCCGAAGGCTGGTATACTGTTCATAGAAACGTTTGTCGGTTTGCATCCCCAAGGGTTGGAACACCGCATTCTTAAAATCACCATCGATTTTGGAAAGTGTACCCACTTGTCCCTGATAAACGATCAGCGTACCTTCTTTATGAAAGGCTTGTATATCGGTAAAGGGACGTGCTGCCTGACTGTTTAATTGAAATATCCCTTCTAAGGTTTGGTCGCCTTCGTAGGTAAACGCATGAGCAAATCCTTGTAATTCCCCTGACAGGTTTTGCAGTTCATGCCCCAATAAGCGTGCATCCATCCAGTTGGCGGAGAAATGATCGATCTCCTTGACGTTGGAATACAGTTTATATAGGTAACGATTGGATTTTTGTTGTTTGGCTGTCAAGAGCACCATACTCTCGTGGATAGGATTATCGGTAGTTCGAATGGTACTGATGACCCGTGCGCTTTCTTTTCGAACGACGGTTTCATCCAAAGGATTGATATAGGCTATGGCACGGTTGATCTGTTCTGCCGGAGCAGTATCAAAAAGTCCTAACTGTACCGAAACGGTTTCTGCTTTATTCTCAGGCATCGGAAGATAGGTCAGCTTCCTGCCACCAAATTCCTGTTTTTCTTTTGGAAGGGATTGGCTTTGGAAGTAACGTTCCCGATTTAAACGGGTTTTAAGACCTTCAGTAAGGATATGACCGAGTTTTTCACGAATATCATTGAGGTCACCTTGTTGCCATATGGTTTCGTGTGCCTGCCCGTATTGATTTTTACCCGGTTGGAGGGTGTTGCCCGTAATAATGTCCCGATGCTGTTGAATATAACTATTGCTATGGTAGGTTCCGTATTCATTCTCCAACGGTACGGTAGTTATCAGTAAGGCTTCTTCTTCGGATAGGGTCTCTTTTGTTGCATTCTTTTGAACAATCAGCAGATGATTGGGAGCTTCGGTATTGCCGGTATCCTTCATCAGGTTGTCGGGCATAACGGACAGGCTTATAAAATCCGCTTTGCCAAATAGGTATTCCCTCGCTTTTTGATTGGATGGGCTATTTAAGAAAGCATCCGTGGTAATATAAGCCATGAGTCCGCCATCAGCCAGTTTGTCCAAGCCTTTGGCAAAAAAGTAATTGTGTATTTTTCCGGATAGTGCTTTATCGGGATAAACCTCATCATATACCGAAAAATTGCCGAACGGAATATTGCTCACGATAAGGTCATAGCTGGAATTATCGGTGACCGGGGTTTCTTCAAAACCGGTGATATGGGTTTCTGTTGAAACAGGAAGCGTACTGTTGATGGCAGAGAGTACCAGTCCGGAAAGGATATCTTTCTCTACGGCGGTGATCTGTTCCATTTCAGGAAAAGCCCTTACAGCTTCACTGATAAAAACACCGGAACCTGCCGAAGGTTCGTACAATCGTTTGGGTTGCAGGTTTTGGGCTGCCAAGACATTGTATAAAGTTTCGGGAACTACCTGCGGGGTATAAAAGGCGGTCAGCACACTATTGCGTAAAGAAGAAATGATATTCCTATATTGAGTTTCGGTATAGTTTTCCTTCAGTAAGTCATGAAGCTCCATAATACCTGCGTGGTGTTTCAGGTCTTCTTTGGTAGCCCCATTGGCTGACCATTCTTCCTGCGTACCATAGGGGTATAGGATCGCCTTGATGCCTCCAAAACCTGAGAATTTTTTCAGGTTCGAAACTTCATCCGGGCTTAGTTCATTACCGTCTTGATAGCTCAGGGCGATTCGGATCGCCCTGATATTATCCTGTAGCTTTTCTGAAATATTGTAAGCCATATCCACACATTTTCATTCTCACAATTCCTCTATGGCTGAAAAGCTGTCACCTTCTCTTGATGACTGGCTTTTTTCTTCTCAGTAGTTAATTGAGATACTCGTGTATCTGTCCGATGACAGTGTACCTTAGCTGCCTGTCTTCTTCATTTTCTGTATTAAATCCGTATCCATCAAAGATGTCCTTGCAATAGGCAATCAGGTTGACGACTTCATAAGTGAGCGTGCCACTTTCCCGTAACCGCTCATAGTCGGCAGTAAATTCTTCTTCAAGTATTGAAAGGAGGTAGTGGTAACGGGAAGGTTTGAGCTCTTCGGTCATCTGCTCCAGACATATTTCTTCCACAACATAACCGGGCTGGTTTTCAGAAAGTAATTGCTTAGCCAAAGGCATAATGTCCTTTACTTTTGAATCTAGATATGTTGTCACCGAATAGTCTTCCTGCAAATTGAACATCAATTCAGGATTGTTGTGGACGATAAACGTCCACAACTTTTCTTTTAATTGTGTCTGCATACTTCAGGGATTTTAGATACCGAAGAATGACTGGATCACGGTAGCCACGACCACCAGGAAAATACAACTGCCAAACCAGGCGGCAGCCACTTTGCCGGTATCCTGATCTCCATTGTTCCATTTCTGATAAACTTTTACGGCACCGATCAAGCCTAACAGTGCACCTACGGCATACATCAGGTTGGTGCCTGCGGCAAAATAGCTTCGTACTTTCATGTTGGCTTCATTGATCCCCTCAATACCATCTTGCGCATACGCACTGTATTGGATGGCTAGTAGCGCCATAGCGGTACAAATGGTGATAACCTTTTTGCGGTTAAACTTTGTTTTCTTGCTGCACATTTTCATAACTCACATGTATTAAAGTTTAAAATCAAATGCTTTTAATAAAAGCGGAACGGTTTCGCTACCTCATGCCCATCCTTTTCTGTCACACATCGCCTTACGCTCGGGGTAGGGAAGGGAAACACGTTCCGCCGGGACGGCTACCTTTCCTCACTCCACAATTCATCTACTTCCTCTTCATTAAAGGCAGCAATCCCTTGTTTTTCACACTCCGATACAATCAGCTCGTTGATCGAAGGGCGGAGCGCGGATGTTTTTATGGAAGGAAATTCTTTAAGGACAAGGCGCAGGTACTGCCTGAATTCTTCTTTGACCAGTTGTTGGTTAAGAGCATCGGCAATCATGGTTTTTACCTTCTCGACCAGGTGTTCTACTTCTGCAAATTCGTCATCGGCTTCCGCATCGGTAGTTGCCGGGAAATTTTCTGAAGTTTCATTTTGAAGGGTTCCATGTTGCGGAAAACCAGATGTTTTTAAGGTACGTTTTCGTTTTTCTGCCAACAGGGCTTTGATGTCACTGGAAAAATAACGTACCCCAACAAATAGATAATAAATTATTAGTAGTATGGCGACTGCCAACAGGTAGTCTGTCCATGAAATCCGGGTAAACATACGCCACTCATTTTATCGTTCTACAATTCAACTCGGCATAATAATGTCGGGTTGTTTCCTAATATCGATAACAAAGAAACGGATGAAGGTGGGCTGCTACAAGTCCAACTTTTTGTTGGAACCTTTTTGTAACCCTTGGAACCTCAATAAAATAGATGTGTTTATGGGAGGGATTTTCCAAAAAAAAAGAACCTTCTTAAAAAGTTCTTTTTTGTAAACAGGATATGGAGGAATGATTTTTATGGCTTTATCAATTTCCACTTTCCATCTATGAAACGTAGCGTAGCGGAGTGGTTTATTGGTTTTGAAAGATCACGTTTCATCAAGACAGAAAATGGAGTGATATTGGTAAAGGTTACTGTATAAGTCACGGGAATATACTTTTTCCCATTTTCTTCCGAAGCAGTGCCCAATTTGATATCACTTATGGTTTCTTCTGCAATCTTTACTTTTTGAATATCCAGCTTCTTTTCCTTATCCGTAGGTTTTATCAGATACGGTTGGGCTGCTTTGGTAAAGGTAATCAAAGGCGAACCGATATCTTTTAATTTTTGTGTTTTCTGAATAGTAACCATACCTGCCGTATCAAGCTTTAGATCCAAAAGCTTTTTAGCATGAGCGGGATCACTACAAAAGATTTCATAATCAATAGTATGAGGGTAATGTAATTCTTCAGTGATAATTTTTAGGACAGTATCCTCATTCGGTTTGTTGACAGTATAACATCCTGTAAACAGAATAACGGTAAAGAATAAAAGAAGTAGTTTTTTCATAATGTGATGGTTTTAATATTCCTTAATTTTTTTAATGATACGCTCTAGTGTTTCAATGGCTATTTGTTTATCCCGCTCTTCGGCCACATAAGATTTACTACGCATGCCATCATAAGAAAGGTCTTCTTTGTTAGATGTTGATAAATGAGGGACTATGGTTTTGAATACCTGGCTCATGGATTTTGCCACCAATATCCGCGATTCATCCGCGGCACGAAGTATAAGTCCTATCTGGTCTGTAGAAAGCATACAAAGCACTTTCTGTTTTTCCTTTGGAGTTGCCGGATTAGACTTTTGTTTTTCCATTTTGCTATGCAAGGGAACCACCGATAAGCGCAGTTTCTTTTCTAAATAAAGAATCTCCTGAACAAACCAATTACCCAAAATAGTTTCCAGGCCATAATACTTTGGATTAAGAACCATATTAGGCTTACGGTGTAATTGATTAAATGCTTTATAGTAATAGAGCAGCCTATCCATCTTTTCTATAGTGTTGTCATAACTATTTATGCATCTGGCAAGACGATCTGTAAGTAAGTTCATATAAGCCTTACTGTTATAGTTCATGTAGATCAGTAGCTCATCAAGGGGAGAATAAGCTTCAGTTTGATCTTTTTTCCAATCAAGATCTTCAAGGCCTCGTAAGAGGGTTTTTTTATAGAATACATCTCTAAATGTTACTTGGTATTGAAGACAGGTGGTACTGACAAAATGGTATAATCGACTCAGTATTATTTTAAAAGCAGGATTTTGTTTAACATCTTCATCAATGTTTAATTTCAGTTTATCTAATTTTTTCTTAAGTTCTTTTCTTGTTACAGATAGATAAGTTTTTGGAACACGTTCTTCGGGACTGAGATTGTCGCAAAAGCGTGTTTCTATAAAGGAGAGGAGTTCATCTATATTCGATAATAAAACTTTATAAAGATCCTTCAAATTGGCCTTTTTTGGTGAGGTGTTTTTATTCTGCAGTGCCTGGTCAAGGAGGGCGATTAGCGAGGAGTGATATTGCTTTATCAGTAGTATAATTTCTTTTTGCTTATTGATGGAGAAAATCTGGCTCTTTATAAGTGATTGTAGACGTAAGTTCTCTTGAGGAAGGCGATCGATGATATAATCTAGCTGCTCACCATCAATAGAAGTTATATCTGTTCTGTCGGGATTAAGTGTAACTGTAATTAATAAATCAAGCCATTCCAGGGGGTATGGTAGGTATTCATTTTTCAATGCTATATAGTAATTTTATTAAAACTAACTTCAAGACATAATTGCATCTGATCTATAAAAATTTCAGCCTTAATAAACGAGGCAATAATGAACCAGGTTGTCCAGGAACCAAGTCTGTTCATTTGGATACAAGAGAAGCCAAACAAAAATCTCAATGCAATAGCAACTGGGGCACAAATTTTAAAGTTCTTCCTCCTTATTTAATCAAAAAGGGGCTGAACCTTTAAAAGTCTAACCCCTGTTTATTTTAATCTAAGCAAGTTATAGCAATGTCTTTCGCCTCTACCGCTCAAACATTGACAACTTGTGGTCCGGAAGGAGAAGGGGGTACTATTTGCTATTATGGAGGACAATTGAAATGGTTCTCGAAAGTTGTGGTATTATTATAAATAATTAAGGATTAGATTCTTATATAATATCTTTTAATTGATTTTACACCAATTTTTGAAACAGAAAATTTTTAAACTCCGCATAATTAATTTCCAAGAGTATAACCTATAGAAAACATAATTTGATAAATTTCGTTTTTTAGGTTAACTGGTCCAGAGTTAACTTTCTTTCCTATATCCAGTAAGTATGATGCATTCAACCCTAATCTAATTCTCTCTAAATCTCTTACTAATCCTATTTCAGTTTTAGCACCGAAGGAAAATTTTTCCATCTCGTAATAGGATGAATAGACTTCACTCTTAAAGCTTGCATCACTTACCAATAAATCCATTTTAGGACCTGCTCCTATAAATAAATGATGATCTACATTCGAAAATAATTTTAATCTTAAAGTACTGTTGAAATGAATAAAATCCCACGTTTCTTCTATCTCAGATAACTCTTCAGATAAATTTGGATTCTTTTCATATCCTCCTATTTTAATATAACCTACCTCACTAGAAATGTAAAATTGCTTTCTATTCCAATAGTCCAAGCCTATATTAACCGAATAACTCTTAATTTTTTGTTCTAGAACATCAAATTTCTTAGAATTACTAAAAGAAGAAAAAGTAATGCCATTATTCAGCTTAAGGGTTTGAGCAGTAACATGAAAATATGATCCTAGAAGAATAAAAAAAAATGGAACAAAAATTTTTTTTGATTTCATCTCAAAACCTTTTAATGCGATTTATTTTAAAATAAGTTCTTTAATTAATATTCTAAATAGAAATAATTAAAAGGTAAATTTTGTCCAATTTGTTCTGGAAGATATCTGTTGATATATTTTCCCTCTAAACTATTGATAACCCGTATGCTGTAGGTGGTTATTATTAAGGTTTGAGAAGTTGAACTAGCGTTCGTGTAATAATTTAAGCCTTTTTCGAAATTTTGCAGGTCACTGTAGCCGGTCCACTCTTTCGGACTTCCATTGACATACAATATCTTAGGTTCAGCTCTTCCTACAGAATTAATGGATAATTCCACCTCTGCTTTATTTAGGTAAACGTCACAATAGTAATATCCTGTGGCTAATAAAGGTGCACCTGAAATTGCTAATAAAACATCATCTTGAATTTTTGTCTGTTGTGAATATACTGAAAAAGGGCCTTCCCATTCTATGCTTGATTTGGCGATTATTGAATTGAAATTGCCTCCTTTAGAAAAAAGGAGATTTAACTCTTCTCCTTTATTAATTTTTTTATAATCTTTAAAATCTAAGGCAATTAGACTATCCAATTCTGCTAATGTTAAAACCTTGATTTTATTAAGAGTATCGATGCTAATTTGGTTACCAGCCTTCAAATCTTCGGCCGTTGATCCTTCTGGATTATTTGAACTGCCAAGATTTATGATTGCCTCTTTACTGCAGGAAAAAATTATTAAAAGAAATCCGGATAATAGAAAAAATTTCTTCATGATATTGAATTGTAGTTAATAGTAATATAAATGTATGAAGGAGGAATAAATAGATTTCTTATTAAACCACATTTCGAATTCGGGAAAACCACGTTTAACAAAATAGAGTATGAGCAAGGAAAAGCAAATATGGTTAATTTATAGTGGATAGTGAATTCAGTTAAGAAGGGCGATTAGCGAGGAGTGATATTGCTTTATCAGTATTATATTTTTTTGCATACTGATGGAGAAAATCTGGCTCTTTATAAGTGATTGTAGACGTAGGTTCTCTTGAGGAAGGCGATCGATGATATAATCTAGTTGCTCACTATCAATAGAAGTTATTTCTGTTCTGTCGGAATTAAGAGTGACTGTAATTAATAGATCGAGCCATTCCAGGGGGTACGGTAGGTATTCATTTTTTAATGCTATATAATAAATTTCATTAAGACCAACTTCAAGACGTAATAATTATCTTAATCCTTCTTGATGCTATTGAATCTTACTGAAGCGATCTATGAATAGATAAATGAGGAAGCTGATATAAGGGGATGAGGTTGTTAAAATTAAAGAAACGGAATAATACTTTGGAAAAAATTTTGTTTGCCGATCAAGATTTTTCCATCGGTAACAAGGTTGTCTTCTAGTTCATTAATCAGGTTTATTGATAACTCACTTCCAGTAATTTCATACTTCTCACTCCCTATTTTCTTGAGAGGTACTATTATTTCCTGATAATTCTCCAATTCTATTCTCTCAGATTGATCTAGGTCAGCATTAGAAATCAAGAATAATTTATTTTTACTAGCCACTATCTCCACATCCGTGTATTCTGGAACTTCTATTACATATTTCCCCATTAAAAACATAAACATCACCAAGATTATTACGAACCAGGATCCATATTTTACCGTTAGTCCTCTTCTACCCAATGAAATTTCAGATAACTTTTCCATGAATAAATATTATATTAAAAGCTATAATTAATTACCTAATTCTAATTGATTTTTAACAAGATGAAAATAATCCCCTTTATTGGAAACTAATGATGAGTGATTACCGCATTCAACTATGTTACCATTCTTTAAAACAATAATTTGGTGAGCATTTTTTACTGTACTTAACCTATGTGCTATTATGACTGAGGTTTTACCCTTCAAAAATTCATCTAATTTCTCCATTATCAACTTTTCATTATCAGCATCAAGTGCACTTGTCGCTTCATCAAAAAACAAATATTTTGGGTTTTTATAGACCGCTCTAGCAATTAGAATACGTTGCTTCTGCCCTCCACTTATACCATTACCTGCAGCTCCAATTTTTGTTTTGATCCCCAAAGGCAATCGTTCAATAAATTCACTTAAATTAGCTGTTTCAATCGCCTTCCGTAATTTTTTATCATTTACATTTTCATCCCCAGTTACGATATTCCTTTCAATAGTGTCTGAAAAAATGAAACCATCTTGCATAACTGCGCCACAATGTTTTCTCCAGCTTCTTGAGGACATTTCATTTAATAGAAATTCGTTTACAGAAATTTCACCTGATGCAGGAGGATAAAATTTTAATAGAATTTTCATCAGGGTTGTCTTACCACTACCGCTAGCTCCTACAATGGCTGTTATTTTCCCTTCGGGTATAAATAAACTTATATCTTTTAAAATATAAGGGGACTTCGGACCTTCATATTGAAAGCTTAGATCATGTATTCTTATACCTCTCGAACCATGATTTTCACTTTGATCAATTTTTTGACCATCCAATATGATTTGACCTTGAATTTCTTCTTCATTTTGAGAGTGTACTTCTCCTAATCTATCCATACTAATACGCGCATCCTGAAATGAACGAAAGAAATTTGTTAGCTGATTAATCGGCGAATTCATTTGTCCAATGATATACGAGATACTTAGCATCGCTCCTAAAGAGATATTCCCTTTTATCACTTCATTAGCGGCAATAAAGGTTACCAAAATGTTTTTAAGGTGATTGATAAAATTAAATCCAACACTCTGATATTGATTAACTTGTAATATTCTTTGATTAACCTGGAATAATTTTATTTGAATTCCCTCCCAAGCATTATTTTTAAACCTTTCGAAATTATTAAGCTTTATTTCCTGCATACCATTGATAAGCTCATAAATAGAATCTTGATGTTCCGCTCTTCTTTGAAAGCTCTGATAATCCAGTATTTTCCTTTTATTTAGAAAAAATAACACCCATATTATTGCCAAAATTGTAAAAATCAAATACACCATTACTATCATTAAATCGTAATAAGCTAAGACGATAAAATACAGATACATTGATTAAAGAAAATAACGTAAATAAACTTTGGGATGTTAGAAAAGCTTCAATTCTTTCATGATCTGCTATTCTTTGAGTAAAATCACCTATCATTTTAGCATCAAAGAATTTAATTGGAAGCTTCATGAGCTTTCGGAGGAAGTCAGAAATTATGGAGATATTTATTCTGGCCCCAATATATAGTGTAATCCAGTTTCTTATGATCTCAATTACTGAATTCCCTAAAAATAAAAATATTTGGGCCAACAAAATTATATATACAATTCTCAAGCTTTGATTACCAATTCCCTCATCTATTAATGCTTGAGTAAGAAAAGGAAAAATTAAAGTCAATAGAGAACCTCCTAGTAGACCTATAAATAATTGGAAGAATTCAGATTTATAAGGCCTTAAATAATGGAAAATAAACTGAAAATTTTTTTTTCCTCTTTTGGAGGTTTTATATCAAGAAACTGATCACCAGGTTTTAAAAATAATGCTACACCTGTGTCGTTATCACTTAGCCAAGATTTTTCTAATTGTTCTGCAGTGAGCTTGATAAAACCATAACCAGGATCTGCTATTTTATAAACATTTTTTTTTGAAAAAAAATCATATTTAACATCATAAAGAACAACAAAATGATTTTGATTCCAGTGAAGAATACATGGCAAGTTTTTTTTATTACTGATTTCTTCTATCGCCACCTTTGCTGAAAAAGTATCGAAACCAATTTTTTCTGAAGCAATACTAATACCTAATAAGCTGACCCCATCTTTACCTAAAAAGCAATTTTCTCGAAGATAACCTAAAGGGTACTTTTTCTTGTAATACATTGCTATCATCGCAATACATGCCGGACCACAGTCCATTTGATCGTGTTGTGCGATAAACTTCATCGGTTATGATCCAATTAATAATAATTCATTCACTTTCGGTAGCTTCTTGTTATTCTCAATCATAAGGGTAATACCAATTCCAGCAATACCCCAGTAAAAAGAATATTTAGCAGAGCTATCTATTTTCCTATCATTTTCATACTGAAACTGAAACCCCGCCAGATTTTGTTTAGAGGAATTTCTATAACTCATTATTTGCTTATACCAATACTTATATACCTGCAAATAGGTCTTGTCAGATGTTGTCTCAAAAAGGTCTCTATACATGTGGTACAGTCCCGAACATCCATATAGAATACTCGCATCTTCAGTATAGGCCGAATTTAGTTTTCTTATTGAAGTAATCTTTGATATTTTTTCAATCCTCTCTTCAAACTCATAGAATTTAAACGTCTTGATTGATTTATATATAGAAAGTATTATTCCCAAATCTCCATAACACATAGATAGTTGCGTTGGTACTAATTTTTCGGAAAGAGGGAATTTATGAGGAAAAAAGCCGTTATGGAAATCTCTATCCCTATTTATGACAAATGAAATAGCTTTTTTAACAATCTCTTTAAGCTCTGGGTATTCACCATCATATATTCTGAAATCAACAATCTTGGAAAGAAAATTAATGATCATGGCTGAGCCGTGAGACAAGCCTAAATATATTTGATTATTATACGTTGGTGACTTCCAATATACTTCTTGATCATTAAGAAGTATAGCATCTTTTAAGATAGATCTAACAATTTTATTTAATGCATAACGTGAAAAAGGATCTTTATCATAGTTATATTTATTTAGAAAGTAATATCCACTTGCTAAACTACCACTAAAATAATCATGATCTTTCCTGGACATTGATTGTTTGGCTGTCTCAAATAAAACATCATTCAAAAATTGAAAATTTTCAGAAAAATCATAATTTTCCCCGTAGTGTCTTTGGATAAATATTAACCCTTTCCCGAAACTGGATATCGTTTGTCCAATCGATTCTCCCTTAAACTTTAATGAGTGGTTTTCTTTAGACGAAATATTAGAGAGCAAATTGATTGATTCTTCAATTAAAGATTCTCCTTTTAATAAATACTCTTTATTATCAAAATAATATTGGTAGTAATAATAGAAAACTGCGGCACCCATCTTTCCGTATTCTACTGATGCATCAGAAAATACCTCTAAATGAGAATCTATATCCTTTCTTATTTTTTGAATTACATCTTCGATCATTTCGATTTTTTCATTCTGTGATAAGTAGAATTATAAGTTCTAAACATGAAAAAATAGATCACCAATTCATGCATTCTGGCCTTTGTAACAAAAATTCTATTCATATTTATATGAACATAATCCTTGATAAGTTTTTTGAAAATTTCCTGATTGCTAAAGTTATTCTTTATTAAACCAGCAATAGCTGCATTTTTTTGAGATCTAAAGTTCAATGGTTTAACAAAGCTTTCAACTTCGGAATAATTATTTAATCGAAGTATTGAATCTATATAGCTAAGATTTTCTTTATACTTTTTTTCTATAGACTTTTTAAACTCCTTAAGATATTCTGAATTAGAAACATCTACATTTTCCGGCGTAAATGTTTGAAAAAGTTCATCAAAAATTTGAATTCTCATTCTTAGAGGAATATCAAAATCATCCATTAAAAAATGTAGAGACATTAATCCTATTTTCCATCTTAATTCTTCATCCAAAAGATCATCTGAAGAAATTAATTCTAAAATTGCAACACTATCATTGAAAAAAAATTCTTCGGATAGTTCCATATTATAGCTTCCGTATCTTTCAACTTCTCTTTTATAAGTGTCGATTTCGATAGAAGATACAATGCCCTCTTCTACCAAATCCTCAATTAAATTATTTATATACTCGATACGTTCTTGATTAAGTTTATGTTTAACGCGAAACCTAATATGAAACTCTGGGTCATTATACCTTATATAATGCCAAAGGGTCTTTTCAATAGTACTAAATTGTTTCATATAAGGTTTAATCACCTTTCTAATTATAGTATCACCATATTTATGACTTGTATAAATTTTGAAAAAACTCCAATCTTCGCCAGGTAAAAATTTTCTCTTAATTTTTTTCTCTGAATCTATATAACTCTCATTTTGCTCCTTCACTTCTACCTTATTAAGCAAAGGAAAAATAAATTCTGCACTAAATTCTTCTCCATTTTCGTTAGGCAACCTTAGGGGGGCAAGATATTCATATACTGTGATAGCTCTTTTTGCAATTTCCTTCATCAAAATATGCAAGCAAGTATCTTCATTGGTTGCCAAAACTATTACGTTGTCTCTTTTTTTAATTTTACAGAGTTTGGGAATATTACTAGTGTTAATAATCTTCTTCAACTTATCAATAGTTATATTTTCATCTTTTTCTATCCGCCAACGTGCTTCTGATAGTATCAATTCTTTGTATTCTACCCGTGGTAAAAAATTATTATCTTTTAAAATTCCCCATCCCCATTTAAACCCAGAGTCTACACCATAAAATTGGAAATCGCCCAAAAAATTAATTACTGGCAACTGATTCTCATTATAATTGTACGCATTGGAATATCTAGGTTTTACATCCTTATTTAAACGTTTTGACCTTAATTTAATTTCTCCTTCTTCATATCGTATATATAGATCATCAATTGATAATACGCAGGAGCCTTCTCTTTTACTTTCTGAGGCATAAGGTAAATCATAGTTATAGAAATTTGGCCGAAGCAAAACATTTCCTAATCTATCCTCTCTATGATGAAGAAGTTCCGCGTAGACACATTGACCAGAATCTTTTTCTGTTATATCTTCCAAATTTTTCCTTAACTCTTCATCGTAATAAGCAAATCTTGATAATATAATATGAGCATTAGCCGTGGGAATGGGTGAAGATGGTAAAAATTTAAAATTACCGGTATTAAGGTCTTTACTATTCTTACAAATAAAAGAGCCAAATAAATGACTATTGAAACCAAACGAAGGTGGCTTTTCCTGATCAATAGACGCCTCCTTTACATCTTTCTCAGACAACTTGATCGGGATAAAATTAATAGGAGAAAAGCTCTGATTATATTTTTTCAGAATAAGCTTTATTAATGGGCTAACTTCAGCATCACTATCCCTAAAATTCTTAAAAGTAAAATATATATTGTTTAAAAGCGGAGTGTCCTCTAAATTACCACTTATGTGTAAGTCATAACCTACTCCAAAGTCTGGATCTAAGGCTTTGACTAACGGGATTTCTTGAGTTTCAAACTTTTTATAAAATCTTTTTATAAAATTTGACATTCTATAATCAATACTGCTTTTGATTAATGGGATAATTTCTTCAGCTCTTTTAGCTAATCGGGATGTTATATTTTCACTTATGACATTATTTTTCAAAGTTATTTTGGAATCTATTTGAAAAATTTGATGTTTTTTATTGAAGCTATCTTTAAATTGATTCGATAGCCTATCAATTTCTTTGATTACTTTATTAGAATTCAAGAGGTTTTTTGAAGTAATATTCTTTCTTACCGCTAAAATTGATTTTAAACTATTGGTTTGAAATTTATACTTTCTTAAATAATCTTCTAATTCACATAAGGGATCATCCAAACTCGTCATAAAAGGAGGGACTCTATCTACAAGTATTTTATTTTCTATTAATGCATTGACATAATCATCAATCTCTTCTTTAGAAACATTTTGCAGTTTATTTTGAAGAAAAACTTCTATTTCAATTTTTTTAATTCCCGGTTTGGCTAATTTTATAATTGAATCCAAAATTGGATCTTGTGGAATCTCTAAGATTTCATAGTTATAACCATTAATCCAACTTATATACCTCCAATTACTGCCAAAAACATACATCGTGTTATTTGGATATAATGGAATATCACGTAAGCCCTGTTTAGCAAAAATTTCATCTTTTACATGTTTAAGAAAGTAAACATCCGTTCTCGCCTTTGGTATAATTTTTTCATTTTCAAGAACTATATCTGTAGGACCTTGGGACACTTGCCCTGATGCAAAACCGGCAAAAAGACCATAAGGCGTACATCTGCAACACATCCGTATATAATATTTGTATAAACTTTGAAGGACCCGATCTGATGGAGAAAATTCAATATCATCATTTTGCAACCAATTGAGTGCTACTTCATAAAATTCCTTAGAGGCAAAATATAATGCATTAAGAAATTTAATTTCTTTGAAATAAGATTTTATCAAAGAAATATCCTTTGCTCTCATTGCATCATTCAATGATCCAAAATTAGCTGAAGGAAGAGATGATATACGGGCTACGAAAAAATTGGTAGGATTAAGAATTTTCAATTGAATAAAATATGTTTTGACTTCTTTAGATGTGATAAAATTTAAGCAGCTTAATTAAAAACAAACAACCTTTCCAGATTTAATCTGGAAAGGTTGTCTTAAATACTAATTACTCAATATTAGTAGTGGAAGTGGTACTACAATTTTTAGTAGTAGAAGTTCCTGAACAACCTGTTTCAACTTCTGTATCTACACTTTTACTTCTTGCATTATTACCACCTTTAACTGAGCTTAATTGGTCTTCATTTAATTTAGCTATGGTTTTTTTGCTAAATTGGGACTATCTCAAAAACTGTGTAAGTAGAAAATATCGGGGTTTGCAAACCCCGATATTTTTTTAATCTTGCCTGTAA